>SYCH01000187.1 GCA_005787025.1 Actinomycetota bacterium
ATCTGCGACTTCGCCGTCGGACTGTCGCGCCAACTGCACGGCCTCACCATTTCATCGGAACGTCCCGGGCATCGTCTGGCCGAGACGTGGCAACCGCTCGGACCCGTCGGAGTCGTCAGCGCGTTCAACTTTCCCGTCGCGGTGTGGTCCTGGAACGCCGCCCTCGCCCTGATCTGCGGTGATCCCGTGGTGTGGAAACCATCAGAGGCCACCACCTTGTGTTCGCTCGCCACCACGGTGCTGGCCCGTCGCGCCGCCGTCGAAGCCGGATTCTCTCCCGACGTGTGTCAGGTGGTCTTCGGTGACGCCGAGGTGGGACGAGCTCTCGTCGCCGACCATCGGATCCCGGTCGTCTCGGCCACCGGTTCCACCCGCATGGGAAAGATCGTCGCTCCGATCGTCGCCGAAAGATTCGGGCGTTCGATCCTGGAACTCGGCGGCAACAACGCCGCCATCGTCGCTCCCTCGGCCGACCTCGATCTGGTGGTTCGCGGTGTCACCTTCGCCGCCGCCGGAACCGCGGGACAACGTTGCACCACCTTGCGCCGTCTCATCGTGCACGCGTCGCGTTTCGACGAAGTGGTCGATCGCATCGCCCGCGCCTACGGCCAACTGCGGGTCGGCAATCCGCTGGATCACGACACTCTCGTCGGGCCCCTCGTCGACGCGAAGGCGGGAGCGGCGATGAGCGCCGCCATCGAACGGGCCGAAGCCGACGGCGGACGTCGCGTCGTCGGCGGAGAACGATGCCTCGCCGAACTCGCCCCCGATGCCGCCTACATGCGTCCGGCCCTGGTCGCCATGCCCGGCCAGACCGAGATCGTGCGCACCGAAACGTTCGCTCCGATTCTCTACGTGATGCCCTACGACAACTTGGACCAGGCGCTCGCCATCCAGAACGGAGTCCCGCAGGGATTGGCCTCGTCGATCTTCACCACCGATCTGCGCGAAGCCGAACGATTCACGGGGCCCGCCGGAAGTGACTGCGGGATCGCCAACGTGAACATCGGACCCTCAGGCGCCGAGATCGGTGGCGCGTTCGGTGGCGAGAAGGAGACGGGAGGGGGTCGGGAAAGCGGCAGCGACGCGTGGAAGGCCTACATGCGACGCCAAACGCAAACGATCAATTACTCGAACGACCTGCCCCTCGCACAGGGCGTCGTTTTCGAGTAATCCCCCGTCGCGAAGCGTCCGTCACATCACCGACCAATTCCTGCTCGTTACCCCTCTTTCGAC
Organism: Actinomycetota bacterium; assembly: GCA_005787025.1. Lineage (GTDB taxonomy): Bacteria > Actinomycetota > Acidimicrobiia > Acidimicrobiales > Ilumatobacteraceae > Casp-actino8. The sequence goes on from SYCH01000187.1 coordinate 1,237, forward strand.
CACGGGTACACTTCGCCCATGATCTCGTCCTCCGAACGACACCCGGCCTTCGAGGAATACTGCGAGTGCATCTTCGAATTGCACGAGGACGATCTCGAGGTCATCCGGGCCCGTATCGCCGAACGCCTCAACGTCAGCCGCGCCTCGGTGTCCCAGATGATCGAGAAGATGAGCAAGGTCGGTCTGGTCACCTCCACCGACAACACCATCGCCCTCACCGCCGACGGTCTGACGTTGGCCAATCAAGTCGTTCGCCGACACCGTCTCGCCGAACGATTCCTCACCGACATCCTCGGCCTCAGTTGGTCCGACGCACATCGCGAAGCCGGCAAATGGGAACACGTCATGAGCGACGAGGTGGAAACCGCGATGAACCGCGTGCTCGGCGCACCCACCACGTGTCCCCACGGAAACCCGATCCCCGGGTCCAGTTACATCGACCCTCATGCCGTTCCGTTGGCCCGTGTCGACATCGGCGACCGCTTCACCGTGTCGCGCATTCCCGAGGAACTGGAATTCACTCCGGGTCTGCTGGATTTTTTGCAGCAGTCGTGCATCCTGCCGGGATTTTCGGGGGAAGTGAGCGCCAAGCCCGCCGACGGGACAATGTCGGTCGTCATCGACGGGCGCACCGTGGCGGTGGATGCCTTCGCATCGTCACGCATCTTGGTGACCGTCTGATGTCCGTGCGTTCCGCGGCGGTCGTGTTCGGAGTCGTGATCACACTGTCGTCGTGCGCTCCCACGACCTACGAGACCTCGTCCACCACCGCCGCCGTAGTCGCCGCCACCACCCTCCCGTCGGGTCCCGCCAGTGAGTTGCTGCCCCGTCTCAGCGCAACGATGTTGTCCCTGTCGTCCTACATCGGACCGAACTCCAGCGGAACCACGGCCAGCGGCAAGGAAGCTGTTCTCGCCGAGATCGAGGCCCTGTGGAACGCGGCCGAGACCGAGGTGATCGCGCTCAGCCCCGAGTCCGCGGAGTCGATCGGACGCATGGTCGATTTGGCGCGCACGGCCGTGGAGCGAAATCGGCCAGCCGACGCCGACAAGGCCGCCAAATTCGCCGGAACCGTGATCGACGAATTGCTGGACTGAGCCTTAGTCGCGCATCGGCGCGGGTAGTTCCTCGGCGTGGACCACCGTGAGTCGTTGCGTCGATCGGGTGAGGGCGACGTACAACGCCCGCATGCCCTGCGGTTCGGCGCGCACGATGTGGGCCGGTTCCACGACGATGACACCGTCGAGTTCGAGTCCCTTCACCAAACCGACCGGCACGATGGTGACACCCGAGTCCAGCGCGGCGCTGGCCGCACGCCCGTGCTCGATGCCCCGGGCCCCGAAGAATTCGCTGGTCGCTTCGGCCAGCGAATCGGGCACCACGACGGCCACGTTGCCCGGGCCGATGAGGTCGACCATCGTCACGGTCTCCGACGCCACCGTCGCCAACAGTTCTTCGGCGCGGGTAACGGCAACGATGCGCGGAGGCGCGACACCCTCGCGCACCGCCCGCGGTGCGATCAGTCCGGGGGCCGCGGCGTGCATCACCCGGGTGGCCAGTTCCATGATCTGTCCGGGAATTCGGTAACCGACCGACAGCCCGATCACCCGACTCGGCTTGCGCTCGGGCAGATGATCCAACACGTCGTTCCAGGTGGATGGGGCGTGGGCTCCGGTCGCTTGCGCCAGATCGCCCACCACCGTGAGCGAACCCGAGAGCGAGCGTCGGGTCACCATCGCCAATTGCATCGGGGTGAGATCCTGCACTTCGTCCACGACGATGTGTCCATAGGTGCGAATCTCGTCGGATTCGTCCACTTTGCCGTTGCGTCGTGGCACGGGGCCGAGGTGCATACGGGCCTCGTCGAGTAGGGCGGCGTCGGCCACGGTCCACAGCACGTCGTCGAGCGTTTCGGAGCGTTCGCGAAACAGCGAGAGCACCTCTTCCTCGGGGAAGCGTCCGGCGTTGGCCAACTTCAACAACGCCTTGGAACCGAAGAGGTCGTGCAGCAACTGTGCCGGCGTCAGTCGGGGCCAGATGCGATCGATCATGGCGCGGGCGTCGTCATCGCCCTTCAGCGCCTCGCGAACCTGGGCTCCCGACGCCTCGCCGTCGCGCCACGTCGCCGCCATCGCCTCCCACAACTCGTTCTCCACCCAACGGCACGCCGGGTTGTGACGATGGAATCGACGACGGGCGCTCTTGATGACGCGTTCGGTCTCCTCGGCACGCATGCGCACGTATCCGTGTCGGAAAGGGAAGCGCAGGTCCTCACGCAACGGGCGCTGGCGATCCTTCACCGCCTTGCGCACGAGGTCGGCCATGCGCTCGTCACCCTTCACCCGCGCCGCCGTTCGGTCATCGGTTACACCGCTTCTCGAGGTTGCCCAGCGGACATCGGGCACCAGGTCCTGCAACACCACCAGCTCGACACCGGCCTCACCGAGCGACGGCAACACGCGTTCGATGTACCGCAAGAACACGCGATTCGGACCGATGACGAGGGCTCCTTGATCCTCCAGCGGAAAGCGATTCGTGTAGAGCAGATAGGCGGCGCGGTGCAGCGCCACCACGGTCTTGCCGGTCCCCGGACCACCTTGCACCACCAGCACCCCACCTTGTGGAGAGCGGATGATCTCGTCCTGCTCGGCCTGAATGGTGGCCACGATGTCGCCGAGTTGACCCGAGCGACCCCGTTCGATGGACGCCAACAGCGTGCTGTACCCCCGCAGACCGGTCACCGCTTGGGTCGCCCCGTCGGCGTCCTCCACCAATCCGTCGTCGGCTCCGACACCCAGATGTCCGACACCGAACAACTCGTCCTCGATGCCGTGAAGCGTGCGACCCTGCACCACGAAATGCCGCCGGCGCGCGAGCCCCATCGGGTCGCGTCCGGTGGCCCGGTAGAAGGGCTCGGCCACCGGGGCCCGCCAGTCCACCACCACGGGTTCGCGATGGTCGTCGGAGACCGCCAGTCGACCGATGTGGAAACTCTCGATTCCGATGGCCGCCCCATCATCGACTTCCTCGGCCAGACGATCGATGCGACCGAACACCAAGGCGGCGTCACCCAGATCCAGCTCGGTGAGGCGTTTCACCAACGCCTCGTCGATGGCGTTGCGCTCGAATCGATTCTGGAAGGTTCCACCCGTGCCCGATTCGGTGAGTCCTCGCATCTTCCAGGCGTCGGTCCGACTGGCCTCGAGACACGCGTACGCCCGATCGATGTAGGCCTGCTCTTCGTCGAAATCCGGATGCTGAGATGTCATCGCCCGTTGAATCCTGTCCTGACGGATACTGCGTGTTTCCCGAAGAAATGGGGTTTCGCTACTCTACAACCACTCATGAGCAGGTCGCCCACACCGAAAAGAGGAACCCCATCGGGCGGAACACCGGCCACCATCGCTCTCGAGCGCGCCGGAGTGGAGTTCCGCGTTCATGTCTTCGACAACGACATCGCTCCCGGCGAGATCGGATTCGGTAAAGCCGCCGCGGTCGCGCTCGGAGTGATCGAGGAACGGGTGTTCAAAACGTTGCTGGTCGAAACCACCGGAGCTGTTCGACACGCCGTGGGCATCGTCCCGGTCTCCGGGCAACTTTCGTTGAAGGCCATGGCCGTCGCCGTGGGGGCCAAGCGGGTCGACATGCTCGATCCCCGATCCGCCGAACGACTCACCGGCTACGTCGTGGGTGGCATCAGCCCGTTCGGTCAGAAGAAACCTTTGACCACCATCGTGGACGTGAGCGCGTTCGACCACGACACCATCTTCGTGTCGGGCGGAAAGCGCGGACTCGACATCGAGGTCGCACCCCGCGCGCTCTTGAGCGTTCTGAGCGCGGTCAGCGCCCCGATCTCGGCGTGACCGCGGATCTCAGATCGGGCGGACGTTCTGGGCTTCGTCGCCCTTGCGTCCCTGCCCGATCTCGAACTCGACCTGCTGGCCCTCGTTCAGGGTTCGGAACCCCTTGGATTGAATCTGTGAGAAGTGCACGAACACATCGTCTCCGTCTTCACGGGAGATGAATCCATAGCCCTTTTCGGCGTTGAAAAACTTGACGGTGCCGATCGCCACGGCGGTACTCATTTCTCTCTCGAGCCGGACGACGTGCCCGACGAGAAAACACTATGCGAAGAATTTCGGGCTGTACACACCGGAATTCCCCCGCCGGAGCGGGAGCGATACGGTTCTCGCGTGCGCCACATGCCGGAGCCCTCCACCTCACCGAGCGACTTCCCGTTCAGCCACCGGATTCGGGTGCGCTTCTCCGAGACCGACGCCATGGGGATCGTCCATCACAGTCGCTACCTGCCCTATCTAGAGGAGGCCCGCGTCGCCTACCTCCGCCATGTCGGCCACCCCTACTCCGGCCTACGCGACGACGGTGTCGATTACGCGGTGCTCGAGGCGCACGTGACGTACCGCAAGCCCCTGCGATTCGATGACGTCGTCTCCGTCCACCTGATGGTCTCCGCCGCGTCGCGGGCCTCGTTCTCGATGTCGTACCTCGTGACAATCGACGACGAGATCCATGCGACCGCCCGCACGATGCACGGTTGTGTCAACGCCGAGGGTCGCCCGATTCGTATGCCCCGTTGGTTGCTCGACATGGCACCGGCACCCGACTGACGTCGGTGTCGGGTTACGCTCGCACCATGTCCCGTCCCGCACCCTCGCCCATCAACGACAGCCCCACCGAATGGGTGCGCGATCACATCCGGCGCTACGTCACGACGAATGGCGTCGACGGGCACGATTGGAACGGCGTCCCGTGCATGTTGCTCACCACCAAGGGGCGTCGTTCGGGTGCCTGGCAGCGCAGCGCGCTCATTTACGGCATCGATCCCGCCACCGACGACGTGATCCTGATCGCGTCCAAGGGCGGGGCTCCCGAGAATCCCTTGTGGCTCGAGAATCTCGTCACCGAACCCGAGGTCTGGATTCAGATCGGAGCGGACACATCCTGGTGCACCGCGACCACGGTCGACCCGGTCGCCGATGCCGAGCGACGCGCGCGACTGTGGAAGATCATGTGCGCCATCTGGCCCAGTTACGACGAGTACCAAGCCAAGGCCGGCGCGGCGTCGCGGGTGATACCGGTCGTCACCTTGCGACGTTCTTGACCCGCTGATCCGGAACGGTCGACGGTCGACTCAGTCGCTCGGCCAGACATCGGCGGTGGCCGACAGTTCGTCACGAAAATCAGGGTGGCTGATGCGCGCCAAGGCGTGAGCTCGTTCCGCGATCGACAAACCGGCGATCTCGGCGGCCCCGAACTCGGTGATGACGACGTCCACCTGATGTCGCGGAGTGGTCACGACCGTTCCCTCGGGGAGTCGACCGAGTATCCGTGAGACCACCTTGCCGTTCACCACCGACGTGGACGGCAGACAGACGAGACTGCGACCGTTGTCCGAGAGTCCCGGGCCCGACACGAAATCCTCGTGTCCTCCGATACCCGAGAACTGCTTGCCGAGAATGCTGTCGGCGACGACTTGCCCCGACAGATCGACGGCCATCGCACCGTTGATGGACACCATGTCGCGGTTGCGGGCGATGATCTCGGGTGAATTCACGATACCCACCGGCAGGAATCGCACGTCGCGGTTGCCGTCGAGCCACTCGTAAAGTGCCGGCTCGCCGGCGGCGAACGTGGTCACCGAGAAGCCGTCGAATTCGGTTCCCTTGCGATTCGTCACCTTGCCGGACTGGTGCAATCGCATCAATCCCGTCGTGAACATCTCCGAGTGGATCCCGTAGTCGCCACCATCGCCGGCGGCCAGTCGCGCCGCCACTTGCGTGGGGATCCCGCCGATACCGGTCTGGATGGTGCACCCGTCGCGCACGAAGCCGACCGCGATTTCGGCGATGGTGCGTTCGGCGTTGTTGGGTGCCACGTCGGCCAGATTCAACGGAACGCGATCCGAGAAGACGACGTGGTCGGCGTCGCTTACCACGATGGAATGCTCGTACGCTCCGGCGCCGAACGTTCGCGGGAAATGCGGACTGCATTCCACGATGAGCACTCGATCCGGATCCGCGATCACGTCGGCGATGGTGTCGGTGAACGCCCCGGCGTGCAGGCTGAGCGAGATCCGCCCTTCCTCGGGCATCGAACCGGCCACGGCCACCACACGAGGTTTCAACCGGTGCAACACGGTCTCGAAGCGGCGGAAATCGGCGGGAACGAAATCCACGTCGGCCCCGGTGTCACGCAGGAACCGCTCCGCCGGCCCGAAAAAGCCGCTCTTCAGGTGGACGCTCGGTCGCGTGAACAGCGAATAAAGATCGGGCAACAACGCTCCGAACACCTTCAGGTCGACGAACCGGTCCGTGGCCGTCGAGTCGCCCAACGCGTGCAGGAATCCGCCCGGGACACCGGGACCCAACGGGATGGCCAGTGTGTCCGCCGATCGAATCGCGGAAATCGCCGCCGCGAAATCACCGACGGTTGGCGCACCCATGTCGTCAACCTAGTCGCGCGCGTCGACGTCGATGCCTCGGGCCTCCACCTCGGCCGCGAACTCGATCCACTTCTCCTCGGCGGCATCGAGCGCCGTTTGTGCCGCGGCCAATTGCTCGCTCAACGTCGCCAACCGCGCGTGATCCGACGACGAACCGGAGGCCACCCTCGTCAACTCCGTGCTCACGACGTCGCGCTTGGACACTGCCACCTCCAAGGCCTTCTCCGCTTGCGCCAACAGCCGCTTCAACGTGCTCGGGGACTTCGCCGAGATCGGCCGAATCTCGCCCGATGACTTCCTAGTAGCTTCGGGTTCGATCACTGTGGTCGACGCGAGTTTGCTCGACGACGTCTTCGGGGCCGTCTGCCCGGGGACTTCCCGGGTCGCCAACCAACCCGCCACACCGCCGCGCACCGGCCTCACACCACCCCGGCCGTCGAGGGCCCACACGTCGGACACCGTGCGATCCAGGAACGCACGATCGTGACTGACGGTCACCACGATTCCGGGCCACTCGTCCAGGAAGTCCTCGAGGGCGCGCAGCGTGTCCAGATCCAGATCGTTGGTGGGTTCGTCGAGCAACAAAACGTTCGGCTGCTCGAGCAACGTCAACAGCAACTGCAGCCGACGACGTTCACCACCGGACAGCGTGGAGATCTCGGCGAACTGAGCGTCGCCATCGAACCAGAAGCGCTTCATCAACGTCACGTCGTCGATCGACGGCGATCCCTTGTCGCCGGCCACGGCGTCGCGGACCTTCTTCGTCGGGTCGAGTTCGCGCCCCAACTGGTCGTAGTGGCCGACTTTCACCGTTCGACCGATGTCGATGACTCCCGCCGTCGGGGACAACCGCCCGGCGATCAGGTCGAGCAACGTGCTCTTGCCCGCACCGTTCGGTCCCACGATTCCGATTCGGTCACCCGGCTCGAGGACGAGATCGAAGGGTTCGAGAACGGAGATGCCGCCGGGCCAGGCGAAAGAGACGCCGGTCAACTCGATCCCCTTGGAGCCCAGGCGTTGCGCCCCGAGGCGTTCACTGGCCGCCAGACCGAGATCGCCGTCGCGGGCGGGAGCATCGGCTTTGGCGTCGATCAGATTCGTGGCGGCAGCGATGCGGGCCTTGGACTTGCTCGTTCGGGCCGGTGCCCCCCGTCGCAGCCAGGCCAACTCGGTGCGGGCCAGATTCTTCCGCACCTGCTCGGCGGCCGCAGCCTGTTCCTCGCGCTCCACGCGACCGGCCAGATACGCCGCGTACCCCGATCCGGCGTTCCACCCCGTGGGGACGTGCACGTAGCCGTGACCACGATCGATTTCCAGGACCTTGGTGGTGACCCGATCGAGCACGTGTCGGTCGTGGGTGACCAACAACAGCCCTCCGGTGTACGCGGCCAACCACTCCTCCAGGTATCGGATCGCATCGAGGTCGAGATGGTTCGTCGGCTCGTCGAGAATCAGGGCTTCCCAGTCCCCCGCGAGGAGGGCGGCCAGAGCCACGCGCTTGCGCTGCCCACCCGACAATTGATCGGTCGGCTGCGAGATGAACGGCGCCATACCCAGGCGGTCGAGCATGGCTTCGGCTCTCCAGATCTCCGCCGTGGCACACCCGGAGAGCGCGATCACCACATCACGAACCGTGCCCGCCGGCAACATCGGGTTCTGCCCGAGGACTCCGATGCGCGCGCCCCGACCCCGTCGCACGACTCCGACTCGTGGTTCGATCTCGCCACTGATCATTCGCAGCAACGTGCTCTTGCCACAGCCGTTGATGCCCACCACTCCGACCCGATCACCCGCCGAGATGGTGATCGACACATCGGCGAACAGCGGGCGATTCGGTCGCGAGGCGGCCAAATCCTGAGCGTCGACGAGGATCATGTCGCGACGATCAGTCGGCCACGAAGCCGGGCCACGAGCGCATGTAGCCCACGAAGCCGTCGCTCAAGCCTTCGGCTCGCAACTCGTCGGCGGTGACCGGGAGCGGGCGCATCATGACGTTCGGATCAACGGCGACCAACCGCGGGAAATCGTGGTGCAAGATGGCGGCTCGACCGAGGGCCACGATGTCGGCGCCGGCGTCGATGGCCCGGGTGATGTCGGGTCCGCCGTAGAGCTTGCCGGCCACCGCCAACCTCACCTTCCCCCGAGGGAGTTCGGCGAACACGTCGATCAGGCGACGGTCGGCCCACGACTCGTCCTTGGCGTGGGCGAAGCAATCCCACAATGACATGTCGATCATGTCGACCTTGCCACCATCGACGAGCCAGCCGAACAACTCGCGACTCTCGTCGATCACCATGCCAAAGCGCTCCGGCGACAAACGCACACCGATCTGAAAATCGTCGCCGCACCGAGCACGGATTCCGTCGATCACGTCGAGCAAGAGTCGGGAGCGATTGACGAGCGAACCGCCATAGCCGTCGGTTCGACGATTCGTGTCGGCCGACAGGAACTGGCAGATCATGTAACCGTGAGCACCGTGCAATTCGATGCCGTGGAATCCGGCATCTCGACAACGCACCGCGGCGGCCACGAAGTCTTCGGACAATTGCTCCACTTCGGCCGTGGACAACGCCCGCGCGCCGTTGGTGGGATCGTCCGACGGACACACCGGATCGGTCCCGATCAGATCCTTGGGTGAACGGTTGCCGGCGTGGTGCAGTTGCACGATCGCCACACTGTCCCGCGCCACGATGTCCCGAGCCAGTCGCGCCAGACCGGACACGTGATCGTCGGAGAACGTGCCCAACTGTCCGGGGAAGCCCTGACCGACGCGCTGCACGTGGGCCGCGCAGGTCATGGTGAGACCGAACCCGCCGCCGGCCCTCATGGTGAGCCAGTGATGCTCCTCGTCGGACAACGTGCCGTCGGGGTGACTCTGCATGTTCGTCAGCGGCGCCAACATGAATCGGTTGGTCATCGCGGGACCGTGGGCGAAGGTGACCGTATCGGCGAGGTTCCTCATGATCACAGCCTGACAAGCGACCTAGGTGCCGAGCGAATCCGTCGCCCGTTGGTGCGCACGAACGTCGTAATTCCAGAGTTCGGGCAACGCTCCTCGCATCGAACCCACCGCCCCCGTGCACAACAACCCACCGATCATCAGCGAACCGCGAACCGACGTGAGACGTGCGGTCACGGAAGCCCGGACCTGACCCAACTGTGGTCCGATCGAGTACGACAACAATTCGATCCCGGCCATGCGCCCCCGCAACTCGTCGGGGATGGTGAGGTTCCAGATGAGCATGCGGAACAAGCCACTCACCATGTCGGCGGCTCCGGCGAAAACCAGACACCCCATCACCCACCAGATCGAGCCCACCAAGCCCGAGGCTCCGATGGCCAGACCCCATGCCATGCCGGCGAAGAGCACGCAGCGACCGTGATGAACGACACGCTTCGACCATCGCGACGTGGTCGAAGCGATCAACTCCCCCACCGACAGGGCCGTGTACATGACACCGAGACTCCAGGTCGCGTCGTATTGCTCGGCGATGAACGGGAACAAAGCGAAGGGGAACGCGAAGAGCATCGCCAACGTGTCGCAGATGTACGTGCCCAGAATGTCGCGCCGGGTGCGCAGGTAGCTGAAAGCCTGTCGCAACTCCTCCAAGGGATGTCCATGATTCTCACGAATGTTGGGCACGCGGTTCAACCGGAAGATCAACGACGCGCTCACGACGAACGTCACCAAGTCGAACAAATACGCCGCCTCCACGCCACCCAGCGCGATGAGAAAGCCGCCGATGGCCGGCCCGATCATGCGCGCCGTGCTTCCCCGGAACGAGTTCAACGCTCCCGCGGCGGGCATCTGGTTGGCGGACACCACCCGCGGCACGATGCTCTCGAGGCTCGGGCGTTGCAGGCTGTCGATCGCCGAGATGAGAACGGCGACGACGTAGATCGGCCACACCTCGGCGCCATCACCCCGCCACGCGTTGAACAACAGCACCACCACCCCGAACATGAACGCCGTCTCGGTGAGGAGCACCATCGTTCGGCGGTCGAAACGATCCGCCAGCACCCCACCCCACAGGCCGAACACGACGAGAGGCAGGATCTCGAGGAGACCGAGCACACCCACCGCCACGTACGAACCGGTGATGTCGGCCACCTGATACGGCATGGCGACGAAGGTCGCCGCCGACCCGAGACCGGTGACCAGACCCGACCCGAAAAGCAGTCGATATTGGCGATTCTCACGCAACGGGGTCAGATCCACGTCACCATCTTGGCTCGGCGACCGAAACCCGTCGGGCATGTCGGACACTTCGGGGCACCGTGGGCGTCCCGCCGTCGACCCGGGCGAAACCCTCGGAAAACCGCCCGTTTTCGCCCCGATCCGACCCGGAAAAAATGATCTGAAAAATCGCTCGGAAATCCGCGATCGGTGTGTTCCCTTGTAATAAGTTCGGATTCATGAAGAAACGTGACCTCATCCAAGCAGTATCTGACCACACCGGACTCGACAAGAAGTCGGCCACCGCGGCCGTCGAAGGGACGATCGACGTCATCCTGGCCACAGTGGCCAAGGGCGAAGTCGTGAACATCTCCGGGTTCGCCAAGTTCGCCAAGATCAAGCGTCCGGCGCGCATGGGTCGTAACCCAGCCACCGGTGCGACGATCAAGATCGCGGCGAAGACCGTGGCCAAGATCACTGCGCTCAAGGGATTCAAGGACATCGCCCTCGGCGCTGCTCCGGCTCCCAAGCTGAACAAGGCTGGCGCCGCCAAGGCCGCTCCCGCCAAGAAGGCCGCCCCGGCGAAGAAGAAGGCTGCTGCCAAGAAGCCCACGGCGAAGAAGGCTCCGGCGAAGAAGAAGGCTGCCGCCAAGAAGGCTCCGGCCAAGCGTCGCTGACCGAAGCGCTTCGGCGCTGACAGAACTGGTGAACACCCCGCCGCGAGGCGGGGTGTTCACTTTCCCTGACTCACTCGTCGTCGATCACTCGTCGTCCGGGGTCCAGCGCTCGGCATCGACGACCAAGCGCAGTTGGTCGATGGGAGTGGACGGATCGATGTCGATCGGTGACCGGTCGAAGGCCACCTCGATGGTTCCCATGACCGGGATCACGACGCCGGCCGGAAGTCGGGCGCCGATTTCTTCGAACACGCGGCCCGACACGTCCACGGCCTCCGAGGTGCCATTGCTGATCGTGGCCCGCAGAACGCGACCCGACTCGTCCTGCTCCGTGATCTCGACCGACAACACCGGGTCCGACGATTGCGACGCCGGAAGGTATTTGTCGGATTCCAGGTACATGCGCCGCTTGGGTGTCACGTATTGCTCCATCAGGATTCGTTGCGCCTGCTCCAACGACTGGCTGGTCCCGTACTGGCCCCATTTACGACGATCGAGTTCGGCATCGGCCGACATCGACGCGAACAATTCCGCCACCCGCTGCTCCAGGAACCCCGGGGCGAGGAACTGATCGGCCAGGGTACGGGTGCGACGATCGACGAGTGCTCGGAAGTGGTCGTCATTCAGGAAGATGCCGGCCAATCGATTGGTGTTCGGGTAATTCATCCACGGATCGGCTTTCACCTCGTCGCAACGCGCGTTGCACGGACTGGCGTACCGACGTCCGAAATTGAGATCGAAGTCGATGGGCAGCAGTCGCCAACGTTGATCCTCGGGGTCGAACACCACGAAGTAGTTCTTGTGTTGCCATTCCGGATGTTGAACGACTCGCATGGTGGCGATCGCCTCGATGACTTGCGGAACATCCACGTGTTCGTAGGCGAAACGAATCAGATCGTCACCTTTCAGCGTGCCGAGCGTTCGGATGAGCTCGCGCAACTGCGCGTCATCGTCGTCGGCGTACGTCTGCGAATACCGCTGGTAGTGCGTGCGGAAGACGTCGCTCGGTAGGTCGAGGTTCCCGAGGTTGAGCTTCGACACCCGCTCGGCTTTGTAGACCAACGAGTCGGCCGACAAGCCGATCTTGTCGCGCCAATCGGCATCAGAGGACTCGCCGTACATGTACAGACCGAAGAATTCCTTGTTCTTCTCCAGCCGGACGGGAAAAACCTGTTGATACACGCCTCCCGACACGGCTTGCATGTCGGAGGTCAGGATCTCGCGCGAGTAGGACTTGTCGGTCGCCGCCGGCAACAAGTCGAACTCGTCGACCGGTGACGCGAGCAACCCGCCCATGTCCCACTGGTGGCCCGCGGGCAACATCACCTTCCACTTGCGCTTCTTGTTCGAGCGAGCCTGGTTCCCCTTGATGCGAATGGTGACGTTGTCCATGATCTCACCATTCACGACGAACACCGCGGGGAAACCCTCGTCGCCGTGCAAGGTGGTCTCGACACGCGCCAGCTCGTACACCTCGTCGGCGATGAACCACTGGAAACGCGTCAACGGCGACGGTGCATCGGGCTCACTGGCCACCACGGTTCCGGTGTAACGAGCGCCGTCTCCGGCCCGCGGAAAGCTTCCCGTCGCCACGTCGTCGGACACCTCGATACGAAAGCGCACGAGTTCGCCGGGCA
>SYCH01000188.1 GCA_005787025.1 Actinomycetota bacterium
AGATCCGCCCACCACGACCCGCGTCACCGGTCTCCGCGGCCGCGGGGATCGGTCGAGTAGCTGATCCGGTGGTGGCATCGTCGGGACGTCGGGTCGTCCCCGTGCTCGAATCTCGGCGGGTTCCGCCGGTGGACTCGCCCAAGCGCACGCGCGGACGGCCACCGCTGGGATCGGTTGCCCGCGGAGCCGGGCCGGACGGATCATCGGGAACGGGTCGAGGAGCCGAGCCCGAGTACGAACCCCAGATGTCGACATCGTCGTCGGCGATCTCGCGCGGGGTGGGTCGCGAGGAACCACCGGAGCGTTCCTCGGAGAACAGCGGTGCGCGTTCCGCGGGTGCCGACTCGGTCCAATGAGGCAACGGACCAGTGTCGTCGGAGCCGAAGCTCAACGGTGCCTCGTCGTCGGTCTCCTCGTCGGAGAAACGCAACTCACCGAAGTCGTCGAATTCATCGTCGTTCGATCCGTTACCGGATCCTCGGCGCCACATGTCATCGCTCATGATTGTCTCCCCTTCGGTCTGGTCAGACTTCCAGAAGTTCCTGTTCCTTGCGTTGCACGGCCTTGTCGATGTGCTCGACATGATCGTGGGTGATCTTGTCCAGTTCCTTCTCGGCGCGTTCCAGTTCGTCGGCCGAGATTTCGCCGGCCTTCTCGGACGTCTCGAGTTGCTTGCGCGCGTCGCGACGAACGTTGCGAACGGCCACTCGGCCGTCCTCGGCCATATTCTTCACCAATTTGACGTAATCGCGCCGTCGCTCCTCGGTGAGCATCGGGAAGTTGAGACGAATGACGACGCCGTCGTTGGACGGCGACATGCCGAGGTCACTGTCACGAATGGCCTTCTCGATGGCCCCGAGGGAACCACGATCGTGGGGTTTGATGACCAAAACCCGAGCCTCGGGCACCTGGAAACCGGCCAGTTGCTGCAACGGACAGTCAGCCCCGTAGTAGTTCACCATCAACTTCTCGACCAGGGCCGGGGTGGCCCGACCGGTGCGCACCGTCGTGAACTGGGCTTGGGCGTGCTCGACGGCCTTGTCCATCTTGTCGATGGCCTCGAGGAGGATGTCGTCGGTCACCCGACCAGCGTACCTATGCGCTGACCCTCCAGAACGGATCTGATGTTTCCGGGCGTGCTCACGTCGAACACCACGATCGGGATCTTGTTGTCACGGCAAAAAGCGATCGCCGTGGCGTCCATGACCCGCAATTCCTTCTCGATGACCTCTTTGTGCGAGACCCGGTCGTAACGGGTGGCGGTGGGGTCGAGTTTGGGGTCTGCGGTGTACACGCCGTCCACGCCGGAGTGGGTGCCCTTCAAGATGGCCTCGGCGTCGATCTCGGCGGCGCGCAGGGCGGCCGCGGTGTCGGTGGTGAAGAACGGGTTGCCCGTTCCACCGGCGAAGATCACAACGCGTCCTTTCTCCATGTGGCGCTCGGCGCGACGACGGATGTACGGCTCGGCGACCTTGGGCATCTCGACCGCGGTCATGACCCGACTGTGTTGCCCGACGCGCTCGAGTGCATCCTGCAGCGCCAGGCCGTTCATGACGGTGGCGATCATTCCCATGAAGTCGGCTTGCGCCTGATCCATCCCCTGCCCGGCACCCTTGAGCCCACGCCAGAAGTTGCCGCCGCCGACGACGACCGCGATATCGACCTTGAGGTTCTCGCGCACGTCCTTGATCTCGGTGGCCACCTGATGCAGGACGGTGGTGTCGAGGCCGAAGCCGGTCGGCTCGGCCAGAGCCTCACCCGACAATTTGAGAATGACGCGCTTCCACCGGGGACGATCCTCGGTCGCGTCCATCTCGGATCAGCCGATCTCGATCTGGGCGAAGCGCACGATGCTCGCGCCACCCAGAACCTGGGTGACGGACTGCTTGTCGTCCTTGGCGTAGGGCTGCTCGACCAGGCATACGTCCTTGAAGAAGCCGTTGATACGACCTTCGACGATCTTGGGCAGGGCCGCCTCGGGCTTGCCCTCGTTGCGACTGATCGTCTCCAGGGTCGCTCGCTCCTTGTCGACGACGTCGGCGGGAACCTCGTCGCGCGTCAGGTACTTCGGGCGAGCGAAGGCGATGTGCACGGCGATGTCGTGCGCCAGATCCACCGAACCATTGGCGATCTCCACGAGGACCGCGTTCACGCCACGGCCGCCCTGGATGTGCTGGTAACTGTCGATGACGTTGCCCGGAGCGGCCTCGACGCGCGCGACCTCACCGAGTTCGATCTTCTCCTTCAGCGTGATCTTCAGATCGTCGAGAATGGCGGCGCGCTCGGACACGGCCGCCTCACCTTTGGCGGCCACCAGCTCGGCCAGCGCCTGCGCCTCGGCCTTGAACTGATCGCTTCCCGCGACGAAATCGGTCTCGCACTTCAACTTCACGATGGCACCGACGTTGCCCGACACCACGAGAGCCACCACACCTTGGGTGTTCTCGCGATCGTCGCGCTTGGCCGAGGCGGCCAAGCCCTTCTCACGCAACCACTGCTTGGCCTCTTCCATGTCGCCGTTGTTGGCTTCGAGGGCCTTCTTGCAATCCATCATTCCCGCGCCGGTGAATTGGCGCAGGGTCTGAACATCCTTGGCGGTGAACGACATGGGTCAGGCCTCTGGGGTGGTCTCGGCCGCGGCAGCGGTCTTGGCGGCGGCCAACTTGGCCTCGCGCTCGGCTTGAGCGGTGGCGGCCGCGGCGCGCGCCTTGGCCTGATCGGCGGCGAACTCGGCCTTCTCGGCATCGGAGCGCTCGGGGGCCACGAGGCCCGGGTTGCGCTTGGACGCGATGTAGCGACCTTCGATGACCGCCTCGGCGATGACCTTCGACATGAGCTCGTTGGCACGGATGGCGTCGTCGTTGCCCGGGATCGGATAGGTGATCAGGTCGGGGTCGACGTTGGTGTCGACGATGGCCACCACCGGGATGCCGAGCTTGTTGGCCTCGGTGACGCCGATGTGCTCTTTCTTGGTGTCGATGATGAACACGGCGTCGGGACGACGGGTCATGTGGCGGATACCGCTGAGGTTCTTCTGCAACTTGGCCAACTCGCGGCTCTTGAGAAGAGCTTCCTTCTTCGGCATGAGATCGAACTCGCCGGTCTCCTTCAGACGCTCGAGTTCGAGCATCTTCTGAACGCGCTTGTGAATGGTCTCGAAGTTGGTGAGCATGCCGCCGAGCCAGCGCTCGTTTATGTAGGGCATGCCGCACTTGTCGGCGAACCCGGCGATGGGGTCCTGGGCCTGCTGCTTCGTCCCGATGAACAGCACGTTGCCACCCTTGGCCGACAGATCGCGGATGAACGCATAGGCGGTCTCGATGCGCTCGAGGGTCTGTTGCAGGTCGATGATGTAGATGTCGTTGCGCTCGCCGAAGATGAATCGCTTCATCTTGGGGTTCCAACGACGGGTCTGGTGGCCGAAGTGAACTCGCGCTTCCAGAAGTTGACGCATCGTGACGATGGCCATGACGTTTCCTCTCGTGACTGCGGTTGGGGACACCGGCCGACGCGGCACCCGAAGGTGCCGACCGCAGGACGCGATCGGTGTGTGCTGATTCGAACCGGTATTCCGGGCCGACGGGCAGGCTAGCGGGAGTTCGGGGTGGCCGGACAGACCAGTCGGGGCGGCTGGGCTCGGCCCGGGCCGGACCGGGGCACCAACCGGGGCGCCGTCCGCCATCGTGCGAGAAGCGGACCGGGGTCGACGTAGGGGCCATCGGTGCCGCTCCGGCGCACGCTGAGGGTGATGGGCCAGCCACCGGCATCGCCCACCCGCTCCCCCTGTCGGACCGGATCCCCGCGCCGCGGATTCGGACCTTCGGCCGACACGTCATCGAGCAGGAGTCCGCCCACGGTGACCAACATGCCCGGCGCGAACACCGGCGAATCAGTCGGATCGATCGTGATGTACAAGCGACCGCCGACGAACCCGTAGAACGCCACGGTGCCCGCCACCGGCGACAGCACCGCCTCGCCGAGCACGCTGGCGAAGTCGACGGTGCGATGACCCGCACAGTACGGGCACGGTGGCGCCACGTA
>SYCH01000189.1 GCA_005787025.1 Actinomycetota bacterium
GCGGTTACCTGGGCCGACGGTCGTTCCGAGCATCTCGTGTTGCGCGGTGACCCGCCCCCGGGCAAAGCGATGATGGAGACCGATCGCGCCACCGAATGGGCGCTGTTGAGCGCTCTCGGTCGTGCCGACAGCATCCCCATGCCCAAGGCCCGTTACTTCGACGCCACCGGCGACGAGCTCGGGACCAAGTGCATCGTGCTCGACTTCGTGGAGGGGCGATCGTTGCAGTCGCACATCAACGAATGCGAGCCGGGCGACTACGGGCGTCACACGTTCGACCTCGTCGACACCATGGCCCGGGTGCACTCGATCGATCCGAACGACGTCGGTGACGCCATCGCTCGCCCCAGCGACTGGTCGACCTATCTGAGCGGTCTCATCGATCGATTCCGGCAAGCCGACCGAGCGCACGCGGAGTCCAACCCGTTCCTGCGGTACGTGGCCGAGTGGCTGGACGCCAACAAGCCCGCACCCCTGCCCCTGCGCATCGTGCACAGCGACTTCCAGCCCGCCAACATCATGGTGGCGGCCGATGGCAGTCACCAGGTGATCGACTGGGAACTCACCCACATCGGTGACCCGCGCGAGGACCTCGGCTATTACGCCGTGTACTCGGCCTCTTCGGGACCGAGTCTGATCATGAACGATCCGATGGCGTTTCTCGCTCGGTATCGCGAGAAGACCGGCTTCGGTGAGGACACGGTGAACCTGGCGACCCTCGGTTTCTTTTCGTCGCTGGCCGCTATCTCGGTGTACGCGCAGATTCTCGCCGGCGCCGCCGCCATGTCCAAGGGTCTCAACTCGGGGATCATGACCACCTACACGCTCAACGCACTCACCGTCGGTCACGCCAACTTCATGGGCGGTTGCGTCGCCCCCACCATCTGAACCGGAGACGAACCATGTTGTCCAAGCCCACCACCCCGCAGGTCCTCCTCGACTGTCGTCGCGAGTTGCTCGAGACCATCGATCCCGCGGTCAGCGATCCGAACGTCAAGATCGCCATCCAGATGTTGGAGAACGTTCTGCGGAACTGCGCCGAACGGTCGGCCCACGAGATCGCGTGGATGCGCGAGGAGTCCGACCTCATGGTCACGTTCGCGCGCGACGTGAAGTCCGCCGTCGGCTCCACGCCCGAGATCGACGCCGCTCTCTCGGCCTACGAGACGGGCGACAACACGACCCTCCATCTCGACGCGGTGAGCGACTCGTACAGTCGCGCCGGAGAGTGCCTCTCGGTCGCGTTGGAGAGGGTGTTCACCGCTGGCCACACCGAGCTGCACCTTCGCGGTCGCGACATCCTCGCTCTGCGACTGACCCACGAGGACGCCATCAAGGGCGACTGGGCCTTCGTCGGTCGCGGCTGACGTCGATGACCACCCGTCTGCACGTCGTCACCGGCGGACACCCCTTCGTGGCCGCGGATTTCTTTGCCGTGTTCGATTGGTTGTCGTCGTGCGAGGACGTGGTCTGGACGGCGGTGAAGGCACCCTCGGTGCCCGACGTCGACCCACCGGACGTGATCCTGTTTTACGACATGCCCGGACTCACGTTCACCCGCGACGCCCAAGCCCCGCTGGAAACGCCGGCGCCCTCCGAGGATCAACGTCGCGTGTTCGCCGAACTGTGCGAACGAGGAATCGGAATGGTGTTCATGCATCACGCGGTGGCCAGTTGGCCGGCGTGGGAGGGTTTCGCCGAGATGGTCGGGGGGCGTTTCCACTATCGCCCAGGCAGCTTGCGGGGCGTGGACTACCCCGATTCGGGATACGTCTTCGACGTGGCGCACACCGTCGAGGTGCTGGCGCCCGAGCACCCCATCTGCGAAGGGCTCGGAGATTCCTTCGTGCTCACCGATGAGCTGTACTGCTTCCCGGTGTTCGAGGATGATGTCGTGCCCATCATGCGCACCACGTTCCCGGTGGACGAACCCTCGCGATTCTTCTCGGCTGACCAAGCCATCCGCGGTCGGCGCAACAGCAACGACGGCTGGACCCACCCCGCGGGGAGCGCGTTGGTGGCGTGGGTCAAGCGTGTCGAAAACTCGTCGCTCGCGTATCTGCAGTTCGGCGACGGTCCGACGACGTATGCGGACCCGACTTTCCGACGGATCATCCGCAACGCCGTCCTCTGGTCCGCCCCCGCCCCCTGAACCAAACAAAAATGCGACCGTTTGTCGCATTTTTGACAAGCGGGGGTCAGGACCAGCTGTCCCAGCGGACGAACTTCTCGGCGGGCACTCGGGACGCCAGCTTGAAGTCGGTTCCCACCGTGTACGCGATCGGGAACAACCCGGCCTGGGTGTACTTGTCGAACGGAATACCCAGCAGCTCCGCGGCTTCTTTCTCGTGCGGCAGATGCAGGGTGGTCCACGCCGAGCCGAGTCCGCGCTCGCGCAGGGCGAGCATGAAACTCCAGACCGCCGGCAACAGCGAACCCCACGCCGACGCCTGGCCGAATGTCGGGGTGCCGGCATCGAGACGTCCGGCGATGAGCGGAATCATCAGAACCGGGACCTGGTCGAGAACCTGAGCCAGATGCATCGACGAGTCGACGATTCGCTCACCTTGGGCGTCGCGCTTGGGGCGATTCGGGTCGTTCACGTACGGGTAATAGTTCGCTCGGTACATCTCGGCCAGCGCGGTCTTCTTCGCTTGATCCTCGACGAACAACCACCGCCACCCCTGCATGTTGGAACCGGTCGGCGCCTGATGCGCGATCTCCACGCACTCCATCAACACCTCGCGCTCCACCGGCTTGGTGAGGTCCAGACGCTTGCGCACCGCACGGGTCGTGGTGAGCACCTCGTCGGCGGTCAATCCGAGTTTCATGGACATGTCGTTCTCCTTCGCGGGACGGGGTGGTTCAGGCGTTCTTGGCCTGGGCGGCCATCCATTCGGCGGTGGCCTTGCCCATCTTGGCCCCGTCGTATCCGATTCGTTGGGTCGGAGTCACCTCGATGATGACACGACGCGGTGAATCGAGGAATTTGGCGAAGGTGTCACGACGCGCGACATCCGATCCCATGATGGCCTCGGCCAACTCGGGGTAGAACCACGCCTTGGTCGCATCGTCGTCGTGCAGGGTGCAGGTGCCCTTCCACGTGATCGCCTTGTTGCGGGGCAACGACGAACCGGTGGACGTGACCACCACGCACACGCGCGGGTCCCGACGGATCGCCGAGATGCGCGCGCGTTGGCTGGACGCGGTCAACCAGAACGATCCCTTGCGCCAGACGTACGACATGATCACACCGACCGGCCATCCCTCCTTGTTGGACCAGATGAAGGTGCACTCGTTGTGCGCGAGCAACAACTTCTCCTCCGTGTCCTCGTCCAATCCGTAGACGGTGACGTCCTCGTAGTTCTCGGGATGTTCGGTCATGTCTTCCTCCAATGATGTTCTTTGCGTGGTCAGGATTTCTCGCGCGGCAGGAATTGTCCGGTGTTGGCCGTGATTCCGCCGTCCACCGGCACGACAGCCCCGGTGATGAAACTGGCCGCCGGGGAAACCAGAAAGGCGATGACCGCGGCCACCTCGTCGGCGCGACCCCAGCGTTGCATGGGAACCGCGCGCCGCAGACCCTCGTACACCACCGGGACCGACTTGATGCCCGACGTCATGCCCGTCTCGGTGGGCCCGGGACAGACCACGTTCACGGTGATGGCGTCGGCCGCCAGGTCGAGAGCCGCACCGCGGGCCAGATTGATGACGGCGGCCTTCGACGTGTTGTAGGGCCACATGTTGGGATCGGCGGCGATACCCGACGTCGATGCCGTGACGACCACCCGCCCACCGCCACCACGGCGCATCGCGGGCACCGCGGCGCGCAGACCGAGCAAAACGGCCCGCACGTTGACCTCCATCGTGCGATCGAACTGTTCGATGGGCATCTCGAGGATGTCACCACTGCACGGCATACCGGCGTTGCAGACCAAAGCGTCGAGAACACCGAATTCAGTCAGGGCCATCTCCGCCGCACGACGATTGGTCTCCGGATCGGCCACGTCTCCGACCACGGTGAGCACGTTGGTCAGCCGGGAGAGCGACTCGACCGGAGCACCCGGTCGGTCGACTGCCACGACCGCACCACCTTGTTCGACCAACGCCTCGACCGTGGCCAATCCGATGCCGGAGGCCGCCCCGGTGACGATCGTCGTGCGCAC
>SYCH01000190.1 GCA_005787025.1 Actinomycetota bacterium
ACGAATCCCGCGAGATCTCCACGCCCACCGGGGTGGCGATCCTGGCCGCGCTCGCCGATTCGTTCGGGCCGATGCCCGCCATCACCACGTCGGCGGTCGGCTACGGCGCCGGCACCGCCGATTTCGAAACGCGCGCCAACGTCGTGCAGGTGGTGGTGGGTGAAACGAACAGCGACTCGTTCCGAAGCACCGGACAACACGTGCGCCTGCTGGAGGTGAACGTCGACGACGTCACCGGAGAGGTGCTCGCCCACACCGTGTCCTCGTTGATGGCCGCCGGTGCGCATGACGCGTGGGTGACTCCCATCGTCATGAAGAAGGGTCGGCCGGCGCACACGGTCCACGTGTTGTGCGAGGAGGTGCGCACCGGGGAGTTCGCCGATTTGCTCGCGCGCGAAACCGGATCGCTCGGAGTGCGCGGAAGCATCGTCGAACGTTGGCCGGTCGCGCGCGAGGAAACCACGGTCGAGGTCGAGGGACAGACGATTCGCGTCAAGGTCGCCGATCATCGCGTGAAGGTCGAGTTCGACGATGCCGCGCGCGCGGCGGCCGCACTCGGAGTGCCGGTGCGCGAGGTGTTGCGTCAGGCCGAGGAAGCGGCCCGCTAAGAGTCAACTCGCCAGAGCGTCGGTGACGATCTCGTTCAGGGCGTCGACTTCCACTTCACCCGAGACGCGCACCTTCACGTTCCCGTCGGCGCCGACGATCGTGAAGAAGGGATAACCGCTCAGTCCGTAAGCGGCCGCGGCATCCATGTTCACCGAGTCGGCCATGACGGGCCACGGCCACCCCTTGTCGACGACCCACTGCGAGGGCGGGTAGTTCGGCCGGTCCGAGGCCACCCCCGTGGACACGCCGATCACGATCAAGTCGGCGGGGACCGCTCCGGATTCCTTCCACTCGATGAGACGAGGCACCTCAGCGTTGCAATGGGGGCACCAATGCGCCAGGAACACCAGCATGTACGGCTTGCCGTCGCCGGGGGTGACGGCCATCGGGGAACCATCGAAGCTCGCACCGGTCAACGCCGGAGCGGCCATGCCGACGGCCGGGTCGCTCCCGTCGTCCGGCAGCCGTTCGAGCATCGCACCATCGACCAGAACGGGCTGATTCTGGGCCACGTCACCGGACGAGGTGTCGTCGTCCGACGAATCTCCACCCGCGAGCACCGCGACGATCAACGCCACCACGATCGCGACCACCACGCCGATGATCACCACCCGACCGTTGTTCGAACTCTTTTTCGCTTGCTGCTTCGACATGAGAGTCTCCTCGGGTCAGCCGTCGATCGCGGCGTCGTGGTTCTCGGACTTCGGGTTCACGAACAAGAGTGCCACGATGGTCAGGAATCCGCACAGCGCCATGAAGGCCAGGGTCACGAATCCCATGCGCCGGAACCACACGTCGGTGCACGCCGGGCCGACCGAACAAGCGCCGTCACCCCAACTCGGGCGCCACTCGATGACGTAGTGATAGGTGGAAACGGCGATGCCCGCCACCAGCAAGGGAAGGGCGTACCACCGCACGTTGCGATCCCGGCGGATCGCGGCGACCAGCAGTATTCCGGCCAACGGGTACATGCAAATGCGCTGGAACCAACACAGACGACACGGCACGTAGTCGGCGATCTCGCTGAAATAGAGACTTCCCGCCGTGGCCACGGCGGCCACCAGCCAAGCCAGCCACAACGACACCTCGTGCACCGACTTGGTCACCGACCGCAGACCGTTCACCGGAATCGACGACCCGAGCAAAAGACCCGCGCCACCGACCACAGCGATCACGGCGAGCATGGATGCGAAGAGTTCGACGGTTCTTACATCCATCTTTCTCAGTATGCCCCTCGGAGCGGACAAGATGGTGTCCTTGAATCCCCACGTGCCGAAAGTCCCGACCGTTCCGGTGGTCATCGACGCGCGAGCGGCGCTGTCCCTCGCGTCGACGCCGAACGTGGTGTGGGCCGACGTGCGTTGGTATCTCGACGGCCGCGACGCTCGCGCGGCGCACGAGGCCGGACGTATTCCCGGTTCGGTCTTCGTCGACGTCGATCGTGACCTCGCCCGTCCGGCCAACTCGCCGAGCGATGGTCGACACCCGTTCCCGTCTCCGGCGGCTTTCGCCAAGCACATGAGCCGGCTCGGCATCGGCGACGACACCCATGTGATCGCCTACGACGACACCGGTGGCATGACCGCGTCGCGCTTGGTGGTCATGCTGCGAATGATCGGACGCGAGGCGTCGCTGCTCGACGGAGGAATCGACGCGTGGTCGGACGCATCGGGAAGGTCGCTCGAATCCGGACCGGTTCGAGCCACCAAGCACTCGTCGTTCACCCCCGTCGAATGGCCCACGAACCGTTTCGCCACGACCGACGACGTCCGAGAAGTGATCGCCGGCGGGACGACATCGTTGTTGTTGGATGCTCGTGCCCCCGAGCGTTTCACCGGGGCGGCCGGAGTATCGGCGGCCGATCCCCGCACCGGGCACATCCCGACGGCCCGCAACGCACCATGGGCGGCCGTCATCGAGGACGGCGCGTTACGACCGGTCGCCGCGTTGCACGTTCATTACGGCCGGCTCGGGGTCGACGGTGCCGATGACGTCATCGCGTATTGCGGCTCCGGGGTCTCGGCGTGTCTCAATCTCGTCGCCATGGAACACGCCGGACATGAACCCGCGCGATTGTTCGTGGCGTCGTGGTCCGGTTGGGCCGCCGACGAGGAGAACCCCGTCGAAACCGGGGAGGCCACCCCGTTGACATCTCCGTTCGTGCCCACCATCACCGCCACCGGCCTGTCGGCCGTGCGTGCGCTGCGCCGGGCGCGTCAGAAGAACCGTCTCGCCGAATTGGAATGGTTCGAAGCGCTTTACCGCGTGTACCTCGCGGCGTTCGTCTTCGGTGGCGGCGTTTTGTTCATCTCGGGTCTGGTGCCCGACGAGCCGGTGTCGGCGACTGTCGCCCGCGACGTGGGGACCTTCGGTCCGGGCTGGTTGGGTTTGGCTCTCGTGTTGGCGATCGCGATGGGATTGCGGTCGGGTTCGCGGGGTGGGCCGCTGGCCCTCGAGGACGCCGACGTTCGTCACGTGTTGCTGGCGCCCGTTCGTCGCGAGCGAGTGTTGCTGCGACCGGCCGTGCAGAAGGTGCGATCGATCATCTTTTCCACTGCGGCCGCCGGTGCGGTGGCGGGTCAACTGGCCGGACGTCGACTGCCCGGGACCAGCATGGGATGGGCGTGGTCGGGGGTCGTGTGGGGCGGAACCGCCGGCGCGACGTTCGTGGCGATGGCCCTCATCGCCCACGGGCTCCGCATGCGGGGTTGGATGGCCAGCGGACTCGGAGGCGTCCTGATCACGTGGCAATTCTGGTCGGCTCTCCCCGACGCGAGGTTCTCCGGACCAACCGACCTTCACGGCGGAGTCGCCTTGTGGGGTGAGCGCATTCGCGCGATCGAGATCGTTCCCACGATCGTGGCCGCGTTGCTCGTCCTGGTCGGGCTCGGGCTGTTGTCCCGACAGTCTCTCGAAGCATTGGCGCGACGCTCGACGTTGGTGACACAACTACGTTTCGCGGTCACCTTGCAGGACCTGCGAACGGTCACGTTGTTGCGCCGTCAACTCAGTCACGAACGCAATCGGCCCCGCCCGTGGTTCCGCGTGCCTGCCGGTCGGTCGCTCCCCCCCGAATGGCGGCGCGGTTGGCAAGGTCTCCTGCGATTCCCGGTCAGTCGCATCCTGCGCATCATCATGTTGGCGGTGATCGCAGGCCTGTGTCTGGTGGCGGTACACAACGGAACGACGGCGGCCATCGTCGGTAGTGGTGTCGTGATGTTCATCCTCGGTTTGGAGATCGCCGAACCGTTGGCTCAGGAGATCGATCACGGCGACCGCACCGACGCGTATCCCCACCAAAGAGGCCCGCTGTATCTGCGCCTGTTGGCGCCGTCCACGTCGATGCTGTTGCCCACAGCCGGCATCGTCGTTCTCACCATGTGGCTCACCGACGACTCGTCGCTCGCCGTGGCCGCCATCGTCGCTCTGCCAGCGGCGTTGGGGGGATTGGCCGGAGCCTGCATCAACATCGTCTCGGGAGCGCCCGATCAGATCAATTCCAACTCCCAGCAGAACATGATGCCTCCCGAGGTGGCCGGCACCGCATCGTTGATCAAGGGTCTGTGGCCCATCGTCGTCTCGACGGTGGGAAGCCTGCCGATGTTGATGGCTCGCGAAGCGAGCGACAACGGCCAGGGGGCACCGGCGGCCGCCACTCGCGTCGCTATCGCCGTCGTCCTGCTCGTCGCACTGGTGGGCGGATGGGTTCGATTCCGCGACGACATCAAGAACTGGTTCGCCAACGCCGCTGCCGAGAGTCGCGGTCAAAAACGCACGGGAGCATCCACATGAGTCGACACCCCAAGCCACCGGCCCGCGAGGTATCGCGCGACTCCTCGCAGGTCCACGAGGTGGAAAAGCCCGCCGCCCTCATCGCTCGGGCCCTCGCCAAGGACTACGGCGACGGGCCGGCGTTGCATCCCCTGGATCTGCGGGTCGAGGAGCACGAACGAGTGGCCCTGATCGGACACAACGGATCGGGCAAGACCACGTTCCTGCGCATGGCCACCGGATTGCTCGAACCGGCGTCGGGAAGCGTGACCGTCTTCGGCGAAGCACCGGGTTCCATGGAGGCCCGCCGACGATTGAGTTATCTCGCCGACACGCCCACTTTCTACGAGGACCTGTCGGTCTGGGAGCACCTCGGGTACACCGCACGTCTTCACGGTCGGGCGGATTGGGAACAACGCGCCGCCGACCTGTTGGGGCAGTTGGGTATCTACGAACGCGCCGACGATCTGCCCACGCGCTTCAGTCGTGGCTTGAAGCAAAAAGCCGCCATCGCCATGGCGTTCATTCGACCTTTCGATCTGATGCTGGTCGACGAACCATTCGTGGGCCTCGATGCCGAAGGAAAAGAAGCCTTGCTCGAGTTGTTCGACGAGGCATCCTCGGCCGGAGCCTCCTTGGTGGTGGCCACGCACGAACTCGGCTTCGTCACCACCACCCAACGCACCGTCGCCCTGCGCGACGGAGCCCTGATCTTCGACGGTCCGTCGTCGCAAGCCAAGGCCCGGGGATTGGTCGCCGTCGAGGGCACCGCTGAGACCGAATCCTGAATCGGCTCTACACTCGTCGCATGCAGGAATACTCATCCGTATCGGTGTACGTCAGCGAACACGCGAAGTTGGCCGACAAGTTGAACACGCTCGCCGCCGAGGGCTGGTCGGTGGTGTCGATCGTTTCCACCGGCACCGAAGTCGTTGCCTATCTCTCCCGAGCGAAGAGTGCGGCGTCGTCGACCGCCACCACACCGGTCGCTCATGTCACGCCCGTTCCGGCCTCGGATCAGAACGGTTGGGCATCGGTCACCTCCGGCTCGACGACCGTCACCTCCACGCCGGTGGCGTCCAATGCGGTCTCCACACCCTCGGTTCCGGCCGACTGGTACAAGGATCCCGCGGGTCGCTACGAGTTCCGCTATTGGGAC
>SYCH01000191.1 GCA_005787025.1 Actinomycetota bacterium
GCACTCGGATGGCCGTGCCTCCGAAACGATCATGGGAATCGTCACGCGAAGTGAGATACGCCACGGCACCGGCGGCCAGTGCGTCACCGATGAAATCGTGCCCGTCGCGCTCGGCCACGATGGGCACGAACAACAGGCCGGGACGCACCTCGCGCGAATCGAACGCCACACCGTCGATCTCGACGTCGGGCCCCACCAGCTGGGCGTGATCGCCGTGCAAGTTGCGGGCCGACAACGCCGCCACGAGTTCGGCGGCCGTGAAACGCATGAAGAAACGGTACAACAGAAGGGCCGGCCACCATTGGCAGCCGGCCCTTCATCGACGTGTGGTTCGGTCAGCTCAGCGGCTCGTAGACCTCGCCCAACTCGAACTTGACGTACTCCTCGCCGGTGTCCACTTCGTTCTCGAACTGGATGACGCCCATCTCCTCGAAGCGACGGCGCAACCACGCGTCGTTGCGATCGAGCAGGCCGAGCTTCTTGCAGTTCGGCACGATCTTGGAGAAAAGCATCTGCTGGAAGACCGCACGGGTGGGGTCATTCAGCACCAACGGGATCACGTCGCGGGTGTTCACACCCATGCGCTCCCACACTTCCTGCGACATGAAGCGGTCGCGCATGCGCACCGAGGCCTCGTAGGCGAACTCCTGGCGATCCTTGATCTCCTTGTCGCTCATCTGCGAGTAGACCTCCTGCAACGACAGCACGCCGAAGGCCACGTGGCGGGCCTCGTCGCTCATGACGTAACGGAGCAACTGCTTGAGCAAGGGCTCCGACACGAACTGGTACATGTTGCCGAAGGCGGCCAAGGCCAGTCCTTCCACCATCACCTGCATGCCGAGGTAGGTCATGTCCCAGCGGCTGTCGTTGATGATGTCGTCCAGCAACATGCGCAGGTGCGCGTTGATCTGGTACCCGCCACCGAGCTTCTCGTCGAGGTAGCGAGCGAAAACCTCCACGTGACGGGCTTCGTCCACCACCTGGGTGCTGGCGTACAACTTGGCGTCGTACCACGGAACGGTCTCGGTGATCTTGGCGGTGCAGAGCAACGCGCCCTGCTCGCCGTGCATGAACTGCGACAGGCTCCAGCGTCGCTGCTCCATGGCGAAGTCGGTCCACTCCTTGTCGCCCCACTTCTCGGCCGGCGTGCCGTCGTAGTGCGTGGCGGTCAGACCAGAAGCCATGGCGGCCAGATCCTTGGATACCTCGGCTTCGAGGTCCACGTCCTTGTCCCAGGGCAGATCGGTGGTGGCGTTCCACTGACCGGTCTTGGCCTTCTCGTAGAGCTTGCGCAACGCGGGGCGCGAGAGCGAGTAGTCCCAGGTGAAGATGGCGTCGGCGTTGTCCTTCACGATGTGCTCGATCTCGGTCGGGTCCACGGTCGGAATCGCCAGGATCGCCTCGACGTCGTTCAGGTCGGAACGACCGAGGATCTGCTGGTTTTCGCTTTCGGTGATGCTCATTGCTGTCTCCTTGTGTTGTCGAGTTGTGTTGTCGAGAATCGTTGGTTGGGAAATCGTCGTGGTTCAACCCACCGTCACGTCTTCGAACGCGGCGACGAAGGGGCGGAACAGATTGGTCGCGGACTCGGGGTCAGCGAGATCGAAGTGCTCGCTCGGGGCCAAGAAGTAGGAGATCACGAGACGTGCCAGCAACTCGACGTACACCTCGGCTCGATCACGATCCAAGAACTCACCGATCAACGGGGTGATGTACTCCGACGCGACACGGAGAATGCGTGGCAAGCCCTCGACCGTCAGCGACTTCAGTGCCGTGCCCTCTTCGGTGGCCAGCATCATGGCGAGGTGCTCGTCGTTGCGCATCTCCCGGATGGCGTAACCCGCGACCTGCACCGAGAAATCGAGCAACGAGTCCGCGTGATGCAGGTTGTCGCGCATGCCACTGAAGAACTCCTGCAACTCGCGCACGCGCAAGGCGTCGAACATCACGTCCTTGCCACCGGGAAACAACCGATACAGGGTCGCTCGCGACACTCCGGCTTCGGTGGCCACGTCGTCGATGGTCAACTTGCTCAGACCCCAACGCTCGACACAACGGCGCGCTGCATCGAGCACTCGGTCCTCCGGACTCGCGACTGTGACCGTGGTCATGGGTGAGACACTAAGACTCTTTCTGTCTCATTGCAAGGAAAAGCGCCCGAATTCCTCGAACGACCCGCCCCACCGGGTCGCCTCTAGCCCGAGACGCGACCCGAGGTGACGCCGCACACCACGTCACGGTGGAGACACAACCTCACTTCGTCCTCCAACTTGCCCTGATCCCAGGAGTTCACGAAGTCGGCATGTCCGGTGAGCACCCCGCCCGAGGCCAGTTTCAGGCCGGTGGGGTCTCCCGAGAACGAATAGGCGACCGAGAAGATCAGTTGCGGAACGTGCACCGGATGCGACGACGGACACTTTCCCGCCGTCGAGTAACGCATGTGTTCTCGGTGACCCGCGACATCGAGATGCTCACCGTCCCAACAATCGGGGAACGTGACGTCGAGACGCAGACCCCGCTTGTCGGGGCACGCTGGCGGCGTCTCCGATCGCATGGCCCCGCTACCACAACTCCACGCCACCACGGACGTGGGTTGGGGCTCGACGGCCATCGCGTCCCCGGCGATCATGTACAAGCCGAACGGGAACGCCACGACCCGCGTCGGGTCGACATCCAGCCCGGCGCGGTAGTACGCCACGCTCTTCTCGGGGATCAGCATTTCGTCGTCGTGGTACAAAGCCGGCGCCCAGTACGACGCCGTGTCGGCCCTCTGCTCGCAGGTGGTGTCCTGACCGAGCAGATACTCCGGCCGCGAATCGGCATTCACGGCGACGTTGCCGAAGAACACGTGCATGTGCGAGGCCCCGGGTTCACCGGGGTAGACGATGGGGTCGTCGGGTAGCGCGTGACTGTAAGGACATTCGACCACGAACTGCCCGACCGCACCTTGTGGTCCGGCGATCGGTCGGTCGGGTGCGCCCATCACCGCGGCCGAATCGACCGGCATCGACATGTGCTGGTGCTCGGCACCGCGGACGTCATTCGGATCCGGCGCGCACGACGTCGCCAGAACGACGAACGCCGATCCGACGAGCAACGCGGACGTGGCCCGTCGGATCGGCGTCGTCATGAGAATGGTGTCGACCGTGTCCCGTCAGTCGATCTTGTCGGGGACCACGATGGCCGCCAGATCGATGGTGGGCGGGGTGGCATTGGCCGGAACAGCCGGTGCGGTGGCCGCATCGGGCATGTTCTCCAGTTGCGGCAGTTCGGGCAACGTGGCGGTCTTCCAGTCCACCGACGGCGGGGCGGTCTCGGCATCCACCAACCAGGTGATGACGTTGAGGTCACCGGCGAGCCAGTCACCGGTGGTCTCACTCAACGGCGATCCGCAGGGGGCCAACGCCTCCAGATCGAGTGGCGCCGACGTGGTGAAGGTGTTGCCCGCGAAGCAGTTGCCCAATTCCCACAGGTTGCTCCCGGCTGATCCGACGGCGATGTCGGCACGACGGTTGTTCTCGAGCACGTTTCCACGAACTTCGTTGTCCTGTGAATCCCACAACAGCGGACCGTCGGGGATGACCGGCATTTGCTGCTTCTGGGTGGCGCAGTCGGTCTCCCAGGTGTCCCGGCCCGGAATGGCGTCGTTGGCGTCCTCTTCGAGGAACGGAACGAGACCGATGCCGGTCTTGTCGTGGTCCCACACACGGTTGCGCTCGATGATGTTCTGCACCCCACCGGCATTCAGGATTCCGTTGCCCATGGCCAGGATCGCCACGTCGATGGCCGGCGTGTCCGGCTGGTTGTTGGAGTACACGAGGTTGCCGACGATGGTGGTCTTGCGCTGCGGATAACAGAGCTCGTAGCTACCACTGTTGGGAACGATGCCCGCACGGTTGTTTCGGAACACCGAGTTCACGATGACCAGATTGCCGCCGGAGTTCGTGCCCGAATATCCGAGACCGTTGTGCTCGGCGATCACGTTGCGGATGACGGAGTCGCAGGGGAAGCACTGGCCGATGTAAAAGCCGGCATCCGGGCTACCAGCGGCGTAGGAATACTCCAACAGACCTCCGACGGAGTCGAAGGCGTAGATGCCGTAGTCGCCATTGCGCCAGGCTGTGAGGTACGAACCTCGATAGCTGCTGCTACCGGTCCAGAAGAACCCGTTCTTCGTGTAGTTCATGGCCGTCATGTTCTCGATGGCCACACCCGATGCGCCGACGACGCGGAACCCATTGTCCAGTTCGAAGTTGCCGTCCATGATGACGGTGTTGCGATCGAGGCCGCGGATGACGATGTTGTCGGTGGTGACTTGGACCGCTTCCTTGTACGTGCCCGGGGCGATGAGAATCAGATCGCCCTCGGCCGCCGCGTCGACGGCTTCCTGGATCGTGGCGTAATCGGCCGGCACGTTCAATACGCCGGCCACGGGCGCCTCGGTGGAAGGAGCCTCGGTGGAAGGAGCCTCCGAAGTGGGGGCCTCGGTCGACGGTGCGTCCACTGCGTCGTCGTCAGAACCACACGCGATCAACGACACACTCAAAACGGATACGCCGAGAAGCGCGCGGAACAGTCTCATGTTTCCCCCCTCAGGATGTCGCGGAGGCGACGGCAACAATCTAGCGCGAGGCCTCAGTCGACACGAATGACCCCGTACATACCGACCCCCGGGACTCCGTGTATCGAGCAAAAATACGGGTAGACGCCCGGGGCCGTGAAGACGTGCCGGAAAACTTCTCCGGGGGCGAACTCGGTGGACACGACACCCCACGCCGCCGGCGACGAGTCGGTCGCCAACATCTCCGCGAGTCCCGCGTCGTCCTTCGCCGAGTCCGGGAGGATGTTGTGCTCGTTGCGTCCACGGTTGTCGAACACCACCTCGGTGCCGGCCACGATCTCGATGTCGATGGGGCGATACGAGTTGTCGAGGACCTGCACGGTGACCGACTCGCCATTGGGTGGCACGGTCGCGATGGTGGTGGTGATGGCCGAGCCAGCGTCATCGGGCTTCGATCCCCCGATGGCATCGGGAGAATCGGGGGCACAAGCCGTCATGAGTGCGAGCGGCAACAACACGAACGACGCGACGATGGACGTGGAGTTACGCGACTCCCGATTCATGCGACCCATTGTCGCCTCAGATGGTGGGCAACTGGTAATCCGCGAAACGATCACGCAGGGTCTTCTTCGAGAACTTGCCCACGCTGGTCTTGGGAACCTCGTCGATGAACACCACG
Source organism: Actinomycetota bacterium (assembly GCA_005787025.1). Lineage (GTDB taxonomy): Bacteria > Actinomycetota > Acidimicrobiia > Acidimicrobiales > Ilumatobacteraceae > Casp-actino8. Next base: position 5,241 of record SYCH01000191.1, read on the forward strand.
TCGTCGGGCAATTGCCACTTGGCCAATTTCGGCGCCAGATAATCGAGGATCTCTTGCTTGGAGATTTCCTTTCCGGGCTCCAGCACCACGCAGGCCAAAGGCCGCTCGCTCCACTTGGGGTGCAACACACCGATGACCGCGGCCTCGCGAATGTCGGGATGGGCCATGAGTTCGTTCTCGATCTCGACCGAACTGATCCATTCGCCACCGGACTTTATGAGGTCCTTCGTGCGATCGAGCAGTCGGATGCGTCCCCGAACGTCGACCGCCGCCACGTCGCCAGTGCGCAACCAACCGTCGGCGCTGAAGCTTTCGCCGGCGCGCTCGTCGTCGTAATACGTCGCCGCGATCCAGTTGCCCCGACATTGCAACTCGCCACTGCTCTCGCCGTCCCACGGGACGCTGGTGGACGTTCCCGGCTCCACCACCCGACACTCGACACCGAAAACGATGCGGCCCACTTGCGTGCGCAGGTCGGCTTGAGCGTTCACGTCGAGCAACAACTGATCCGAGTCGAGGTGACACACCGCGGCGATCGGACTGGTTTCGGTCATGCCCCAGGCCTGCAGGATGGGCAGACCCAACTGCTCGCGATACGCCTCGCTCAGCGCCCGCGGCACCGCCGAGCCGCCGCAGGGAATGGCCCGCAGGCTGGACGTGTCGCGACCCTTCAATTCGGGCAACACCCCCATCCAGATGGTGGGCACGCCGGCGGCGATGGTGGGACGCTCGTTCACGATGAGGTTCGCGATGGCCGGACCCGACAGATCCGGACCGGGCATCACCAAGTCGGCTCCCGAGGCCACGGCGGCATGGGCGAGTCCCCAGGCGTTGGCATGGAACATGGGAACCACCGGCAGGATCTTGTCGCGCTCGCTGGCACCCAAACCGTCGGTCATCATCGTGGCCATCGTGTGCAGGAACGTGCTGCGGTGCGTGTACACCACACCCTTGGGATTGCCGGTGGTGCCGCTGGTGTAACACATGCTGGCCGCGGTGTGCTCAGGCACCTCGGCGAACATCGCCGGCTCGGCCGTGGCGAGCAGTTCCTCGTAGTCGTGAACCTTGATACCCGCGGTGTCGGCGGGGATCTCGCCCTTGCCGTCGTCCATGACGACGAGGTGCTTCACCGTCTCGAACGTCGGAAGCAACGGTGCCAGCAAGCCGAAGATGGACTTGTCGACGAAGATCACCTCGTCCTCGGCGTGGTTCACGATGTAGGTCAACTGCTCCGGGAACAGTCGGATGTTCAGCGTGTGCAACACGCGACCGGTGCACGGCGCCGCGAAGTACAACTCGAGGTGTCGGGCGGTGTTCCAGGCGAACGTCGCCACGCGACCGGCGGACGAGATACCCAAACGGTCGAGCACCGTGCCCAACTTGCGGGTACGAACGGCCCACTCGGCGTAGGTGGTGCGTTCGATACCCGTGGCCGTGGCGGTGGTGATGGTCTTGTGTCCGAAGTAGCGCTCGGCGCGGTCGAACAGATGATGCACCGACAACGGCACGTCCTGCATGGAACCGGGAATCTGACTGTGTCTCGGATCTCGCACCATGGCGCCCTCCCCCTCATCACACACGACGGCCGAAGCGTAGTCCGACCAACCACACGGTCCTTCGGTCGACGATCAGGGACTGGTGGTCAAACGAGCAGTGACGTCGCTCGGGAGGTCGTCGAACGCCAGCACTTGCAAGGTGCCGTCCACGAGGACGTCCCGTTCGCCCGTCTCGAGAAGGTCGACCACGATGGGGAACGAGCGACTCTCGTCGGTGCCCTCGAAGCGCAACATCCGGCCGGTGACCGGATCGACCCAGTAGATGGTCCGCTCCCCGAACCGGAGTACCTCGACGTCGGTGCCTCGCAGCGTGTCGGTGCGCAGAAAGACCGAACCCTCGGTCTGCATGATCAGGCCGGCGTTCTCTGGTTGTTCGGAGGCCAGCGCCACGATCAGCGCGATCAACTGGTCGATTCGTCGCCGCTCCATGTCCACGGGGCGTTCGATCACCGAGGCGGTGAGGCTGACACCGGCGTCGATCAATGTCTCGTCCAACGACGGCCGCCGCTCGAACACCCGATCGAGGCTCCACCACACCTCCGTCAACGGATCGTCGGTGGACGTCGACGTCGCGACGAAGGCGTGACCGTGATGTTCGGTCCAGTCCACCTCGCCGGACAAGGTGAGGGTGCCGCCCTCGGACCCGAGCGGAGTGGACAGGGAGAACCGGGCCCCGCCGGACTCACGATTGCGATACAGAACGTCGGCCATCAACGTGGCCTGCTCACGCGTCAACGGGGTCAGAGCGGAACGTTCTCCTTCGGAGCACGCCTGCGTCGTCGACACCACGATCAACGCCGCGATCGCCGCTCCAATCCGTTGAGCACGCCGGGACGGACCGTCAGCGATCATCGGGAACCACGATGTCTTCCAGGTTCGGGTAGGCGGGAGGACCGTCGGCGACGGTTCGCGGAGCGGAGCGCGCGTCGGCCATCGACGGCTGTGCCGGTGGCGCCGGGAGCGTGCGATAGTCCGGGCCGGGAGACGACGGCTGCGTGTCGACCGCGGACGGCCGCGCGAGCCCGGCCGGATTCGCACACGCCAGAGCCACCTCGATCGACTCCGGAGCCGACGAGGCGAAGTTGTTGTCGGAGAAGCAGTTCCCGTCACCGTCGGGGGCCGATCCGATGTACACCAGATCCAGACCGTTGTCGGTCATCACGTTTCCGGTGACCCGATTGCCCTCGGGCACGAACGAATTCATCGGCATCACCGCGATTCCCGCCCACGAATGACCCGAGACCCGGTTGCGGGAGATCGTGTTGCGTGCTCCCGCTCCGACGACGATGCCGCCGGAGATGAACCCCATCGGAATCTCCGGAGCTTTCACGTTGTCGTTGTCGACCACCAGGTTCCCGGCGATGACGGCATCCTCTTGTGGTGCCAGCTTCTCGGTCGACTGGGAATTCGGTGCTACCCCGAGACGGTTGCCACGAAACACGGACTCCACCACCCACACGTTGCCCGAGGCGTTCGTGCCGTAGTAGCCGATGGCGTTGTTCTCGGCGACGACCGAGCGCAACACCGTGCTGCACGGCTTGCATTGGCCGACGTAGATGCCCGAGTCGGGGTGACCCGACGCGTACACGTTCTCGATCAGTCCGTCCTGGGCGGCGAACGAGTAGACGCCGTACAAACCGTTGTTGTACGCGGTCACGTACGAGACACGGAATCCCCTGATGGAGTTGCCCGTCGTGCCGACCGGGATGCTGGCATCGGCGTCGCGACGGTAGGCCCCGCTCACGATCACCCCGTTCTGTCGAAACGAGTGAACCGTCAGGTTCTCCACCGCGACTCCGTCGCTGGTGACCTCGAAACCGTTGGGCAGTTCGTAACGACCGTCGAGCACCACCTCGTTGCGATCGACGCCTCGGATGGTGATCCTCGATGTGCTCACCACCACGGATTCGTGGTACGTGCCGGCCTCGATCAACACGAGATCGCCCGGGTTCGCACGATCGACGGCGTCCTGAATGGTCGCGGCGTCACCCGGCACGGAGATGACCCGGCCCGATTCGGAATCGGATCCGCACGAACCCGTGACCCCCAATGAGAGCACCAACACCGCGGTCGCGAGAGTCGAGGCGAACGGTCCTCGCGGGCGCGACAACATGACCGAATCCTAGGTGAGCGCCTCGGCATGCAGCCGTCGCATCCCGATCACCCCGACCCCCGTCGAAAGGATGCGACCTCTAGGATCGCTCCGATGTCCGAGGCCAGTTCGCCCCTCCCGCCCGCCGGCCCCTCCATCCCGTCGGAACGCGCGTTGCCCGCGGTGTCGGCCAACGCGAGACGATTCGTGTTGATCGCCTCCGGACTGCTGTTCACCCTCGGCACCATCGGTTCGAACCTCGGACCAGCGTGGGTGGACGAGCGCCCGGCCATCGTGCTGGCCCTGTCCAGCCGCAACCGCAACTTGTTCGGCTCGGTCCCCTACATCGACGCGCTCCCCTTCGCCTTGA
>SYCH01000192.1 GCA_005787025.1 Actinomycetota bacterium
AAGGGAACTCTCAAGGTGGGAGACCCCATCGTGGCTGGCGGAGCGTGGGGTCGCGTGCGCGCCATGATCGACGACAAGGGCAAGCAAATCAAGGAAGCGGGACCATCGACTCCCGTACAGGTGCTCGGTTTGTCGAGCGTGCCCAACGCCGGTGACGAGTTCCGAGTGGCCCCCGACGAAAAGACCGCTCGCACGGTTGGCGAGGCGCGCGAACAGCGTCTGCGCGCCAAGGCCCAGCGCGGCGACGCCCGCGTTCAGCGTGGCGTGAAGTTGGAGGACGTGTTCTCACAGATTCAGGCCGGCGAAGTGGCCACCTTGAACCTGGTGTTGAAGGCCGACGTGCAGTGCTCGCTCGAAGCCGTCACCGAGAGCCTGAAACGTCTCGAGCGCGACGAGGTGAAGTTGGCCTTCGTGCACCGCGCCGTCGGTGGTGTCACGGAGAACGACATCACGTTGGCGGCGGCGACCAACGCCACCATCATCGGTTTCAATGTGCGTCCCGACCGCAAGGCTCGTGAACTGGCCGAGGCCGAGCACGTCGAGATTCGTGCCTATGAAATCATCTACAAGCTCCTCGAGGACATCGAGAGTGCCATGGTCGGCATGCTCGCTCCCGAGTTCGAGGAAGTGGTCACCGGCGAAGCCGAGGTTCGCGAGGTCTTCCGCGTGCCCAAGATCGGCGCCATCGCCGGTTGCTACGTGCGTTCGGGACAGATCACGCGGGGCACCAAGGTGCGCTTCCTGCGCGAGGGTGTCATCATCTGGAAGGGTGCCATCACGTCGTTGCGTCGCTTCAAGGACGACGTGCGCGAGGTCCGCGAGGGCTTCGAATGCGGCATCGGCTTGTCCGACTTCCAGGACCTGAAGCAGGGCGATCTCATCGAAACGTTCGAAGAAAAGCTCGTCGTCCGTACCTGACCCGAAAGGATCGAACGTGTCGCATCAGAAAGGCGCCGATCTGGAGTTCTTCTTCGACCCGGTCTGTCCGTGGGCCTGGATCACGTCGCGCTGGGTGGAAGAGGTGAAATCACTTCGCGCTTACGACGTGCGGTGGCGCTTCATCTCGTTGAAATTGCTGAACGCATCCAACACCGCCGACTGGTACTCGGAGCAGTACAAGCGTTGGCACGCCATGGGTCACGAGGCCCTGCGGGTGGCCGCGCGTATCGATGTCGAACTGGGCAACGAGGCCGTCGGACGTTTCTACGCGACTTTGGGAACCGAGGGCCACAACAAGAGTCGTCGCGACGACTTCGCCGCCAGCACCGAGTCCTTCGTGGGCGAGGTGCTTTCGGTCGCCGGTTTGAACGCCACCTTGATCGACGCGGCGTTCGACGAGTCGCTGGATGCGGTGATCGCCGCCGACACCGAGCTGGCTTTGGAACGTGCAGGTCGTGACGTCGGCACTCCGATCCTCACCTTCCACCCCGGAGCCGCCGACGAAGGTTCGTTCTTCGGTCCGGTGATCGCACGTATCCCGCGTGGTGCCGAAGCGTTGCGTCTCTGGGACGCCGTCGAGATCGTGGCCACCACCCCCGGTGTGGCCGAACTGAAGCGCTCGAACCGTTCCGCACCGGTTTTCGACTGACGATCCTCGAAGGATCGATCGCCCCAGATGTCCGCACGGGGTTGGGTAGCCTGACCTCATGGCGAAGGGTCGTGCTCCGCGGAAGTCCACCACCCACAGCTATCCACGCTCGGTGCGCTTGGGGGAGACCCTGCGCGAGGTGCTGGCCGACGAGTTGGTGCGCATCGACGACGAACGCCTGGAGTTCGTCACCGTCACCCGTGTCGACGTCGACCCCGAGATGAACCGCGCCATCATCTATTTCGACTCATTGAGTGGCGAGAAGGGTGACACCCAGATCGTCGAGGTGTTGGGCGAGCACCGCATCCGCCTGCAGGCGTCAGTGGCCCGGCAGGTTCGCGCGCGCAAGACCCCGATCTTGTCGTTCCGCCCCGACGACGTGATTCGTTCCGCGGAACGCATCGAGAAGATCCTGCGCGACAACCCCAGTCCGGCGCGTGACGTGCCCCTGGACCCGGACGTCTACGACCAGATCTGATCATGGCCCGACGCAAGCCGGCCTCGGTGCACGGCCTCCTGGCGATCGACAAGCCCGCCGGCATCACCAGCCACGACGTGGTGGATCGCGTGCGCCGGCTGTTGTACGAGCGCAAGGTGGGGCATTCGGGAACTCTCGACCCCGACGCCACGGGCGTGCTGTTGTTGGGCGTCGGTGACGCCACGCGGTTGTTGCGCTACCTCGACGTGGTGCCCGGTGGAACAGTCGAGAGCCCCGTCACGTCGAAGGTCTACACGGCCGAGGTGGTGCTGGGCACCGAGACGTCGACTCTGGACGCCTCCGGTGAGGTGACCGCCACACACGACATGTCCGAGGTCGTTGCGGGCCTGACGATCGAATCGATTCAGAGCCTGGTGGACGCGAGGTTGTCCGGCCCGATCATGCAGGTTCCGCCGATGGTGTCGGCGCTGAAGATCGACGGAAAGCGACTGCACGAGCTGGCTCGCGAGGGAATCGAAGTGGAGCGCGAAGCGCGTCCGGTGACGGTGCATCGATTCGAGGTGCGCTCGATCGCGGTGAACATCGTGCGCGTTCGCGTGGTGTGCTCGTCGGGCACCTACATCCGAACTCTGGCTGCTGACCTCGGTCACTTGTTGGGCGGAGGAGCACACGTGCGCGACCTACGTCGCGTCGCGGTCGGATCATTCGACGAGGCGGACTGCGCTCCCTTGGACGCCCTGACCGAGGGCAACATCGGCGCCTCGTTGCGTCCGGTGTCGGACTGTGTGCGGGCGCTGTCGCACGTCGCCCCCGACGACGCCATTCGGGCGGCCGTGAAAGTGGGCCGGGTGTTGCCCGAGAGCATGTTCGACTCAGCCGGGCCGGCACCATGGGCCGTGGTGGACGGTGCCGACGTGCTAGCGGTGTTCGAGCCGTTCTCCAATCACAAGGTGGGCGAGGGGATGGCCCGCCCCGCCATCGTTCTCGGTCAACGGTGAGTCACATCACGCCCGGTTCGTGGCCTCCGGACCATCGGTAGCCTGAGTCACCGTGCTGATCGTCGACGATTTCTCCGCGTGCCCGTGGCCGGGTGAGCGCAGTGTCGTCACGATCGGGGCCTACGACGGCTTGCACGTGGGTCATCGTGCGATCATCGAGAAGGTGGTGGAGCGTGCGCGACGCGACGGATCGAAGTCCGTGTTGGTCACCTTCGATCGTCACCCGGCGTCGTTGGTGCGCCCCGAGTCGGCTCCCAAGTTGCTCACCGATCACGAGCAGAAGATCGAACTGTTGCGCGACACCGGTCTCGACGCCGTGGCCGTCGTGCGATTCGACGCCGATCAGGCCGCCGAATCACCGCAGGATTTCGTGACCCGAGTGTTGGTGCGTTGCCTGGGTGTCGCGCACATCATCGTGGGTTCCGACTTCCATTTCGGTCGGGGACGCGCGGGCAACGTCGAACTGCTCGTGACCCTCGGTGTCCAGGATCCGGGTTTCACGGTCGAGCCCGTCTCCCTGATCGCGGGGCGCACCGGTGTCACCGCCAGTTCGACTGAGATCCGCCGATTGTTGATGGCCGGCCAGATCGAGGACGCCAATGTCATGTTGGGACGTCGATTCGAATTGCGCGGCGTGGTGGCTCACGGCGACGCGCGCGGTCGCACGATCGGCTTCCCCACGGCGAACGTCGAGGTGCCCGCGTCGATGTGCATTCCGGGCGACGGCGTCTACGCCGCGTGGTACGTACGACCGGGCCATGACGTTC
>SYCH01000193.1 GCA_005787025.1 Actinomycetota bacterium
ATGTCGCAGGCCTCCACCCACCGGGGCCACACGGCTTGGGCGATCTCGGCCAATCGATCCCGCAACACTTTGTTCACGGTGGCCACGGCCAGGATTTGCGAACGCAACAAAGTGTCCTCGCGATCGGCGACCTTGCTGGGCGGCGGAAGGATGCCGACGATGTCGGGGACGGTGATGGACGCCATCGACGACAAGGCGGCCAACGACGCTTCGATGTTCTTCGTGGCGATTTCCTCGAAGATGAGCGCCAGTACGTCGGCCAGCAGACCGTCGCGGTCGTCGAAGTGTCGGTAGATCTGAGTCACCGAGCAGCTGGCGCGCTTGGCCACTCGAGTGACCCGCAATCCGAGAATCCCGTACGACCGAATGTCCTGGAGCGCACTGGCGCGGATGCGGTCAGGCAGTTCGCTTCCGGTGGTGAGGGAAGTTTTTTTCGTTTCCATCTCTAAAAGTGTGGCGAACAAATTGTCACCAAATCAAGTGAAAAGTTTTTCCGATATCGCTCTGGCCTCGGGATGCGAACCCGTCAGTTGAGAGACGCGTCCGCCGGGCAGTCGGCCAACCACGACACTTCGCCCCGTTGACGCGCGAGCACCGTGCGCCACAATCCGTCGGGATCGGTGGTGAACACGTCATTGGCCTGGGCCGGCACCACGATCCACGCGCCCAAATCCAACTCACCGTCCAGCTGTTGCGGGCCCCAGCCGGCGTACCCGTTGAACACCCGCACCTTGGTCGGTGCCGTGTTCATAGCGGTCGGGTCCTCGTCCAGGTCGACGGGTTCGATGCATTCCACCGACTCGATCACCTGCCCGTCGGGGGTGGTGGAGGGAACGAGACCCAGACCGATCAGAGCCTGCGGTTCGACCGGACCGCCACAATGCAGAACCCGGGGTTCGATCAGGTGCATCCAGGCGTCGATCTCGACATCCAAGTCTCCGGTGACCCGATTGATGACCAGCCCGAGGGCCCCGCCCTCGTTGTGGTCCAACATGAAGATGACAGTGCGGTCGAAGTTGGGATCGCTCAGGGGTGGCGCAGCCACCAACAGGCGCCCGCGGGTGGACGGCAGCGAGAATCCCGAACTCACCCGATCATGCTCCCACGGAGGGGCCCCCGCCAGCCATCGTTGTATTCCCATACATAGTTCCGTATGATCATACGTATGGCTCCGCCCAACTTGTCAGTCCCCTCCGCGACCGCCCTCCGGCGCGCCGGCATTATCGGCGCTTCCGGGTACACCGGGGTCGAACTGATGCGTCTCATCGCCGGCCACCCCGGTCTCGATCTGGTCATGGCTACTGGCGACACCCAAGCCGGAACCCAGGTGGCTGACCTGTACCCGAGCGTGGCGGCCCGGTATCCCGATTTGGTCTTCGGTCCGTCCGATCTTTCGTCGGTGGAGGCCGCGGCCACCGGCCTGGACGTGGTCTTCTTGGGTCTGCCCCACGAAGCGAGCATGGCCATCGTTCCGGCGCTCGTGGGAAAGGTCGGTTGCGTCGTCGACTTGTCGGCCGCGTTCCGCATGAAGGACCCGTCGGTGTACCCGACGTGGTACGGATTCGAGCACGATCAACCCGCATTGCTGGCCGAGGCCGTCTACGGACTTCCCGAGTTGCATCGCGATGCGTTGAAGGGTGCGCGCTTGGTCGCCACACCGGGTTGTTACGTCACCGCGGCCACGTTGTGTCTGGCGCCGTTGGTGCGGCGTGGGCTGGTGCAGAACTCGGGCATCATCGTCGACGCCGTCAGCGGTGTGTCCGGGGCTGGTCGCGCGTTGAAGCACGGCAGTTTGTTCGGATCCGTCAACGAGGACTTCAACGCCTACGGATTGCTCGATCATCGACACACACCAGAGATGCAGGACCAGATCGGTGCACAGTTGTTGTTCACCCCGCACCTCGCGCCCATGAACCGGGGCATCCTCGCGACGTGTTACGCCACGCCGGCGTCGACCACGTCCACCGACGACATCCTGAGCGCCCTCGCCGACTTCTACGCCGACGAGCCCTTCGTGGTGGTTTCGGAACGCTCGCCGTCCACCAAGGCCACCTTGGGATCGAACGCGGTGCACATCACCGCGCGACACGACGCGCGCACCAACCACGTTGTCGTCATCGGCGCCCTCGACAATCTCTGCAAGGGGGCGTCGGGTGGGGCGCTGCAGGCGGCCAACGTCGCCCTCGGTCTGTCGGAGGCCGCGGGCTTGTCCTCGATCGGGGTGTATCCGTGAACACGAAACTCGTCAATCCCGAGGTGCGGGCCTCGGTGCTCATCGAGGCATTGCCGTACATTCGGCGGTTCGCCGGCAAGACCGTGGTCGTCAAGTACGGAGGCAACGCACTGGCCGGAGCCACCGAATCCGATGCCCTGGCATTGTTCGCCGAGGACATCGTGTTGATGCGACTCGTCGGTCTGAAGCCCGTCGTGGTGCACGGTGGCGGACCACAGATCAGCGATCTCATGACGCGACTCGGCAAGGTCACCGAGTTCCGCGACGGCTTGCGGGTCACCGACTCCGAAACGGTCGACATCGCCCGCATGGTGTTGAGCGGTCAGGTCAATCCCCAGATCGTGGCGGCCATCAACGTGCACGGTCGCTTCGCCGTGGGCGTCAGCGGAGAGGACGCCTCGTTGATCACCGCCTCGGCCAAGAATCCCGACCTCGGATTCGTCGGTGAGATCGACCGCATCAACCCGGGCATTCTTCATCGCTTGCTCGACGACGAGTTCATTCCGGTCGTGGCCACCATCGGAACCGACGCCAGCGGGCAGGCGTACAACATCAATGCCGACACCGTGGCCGGTGCCATCGCCGAGGCGTTGGGGGCCGAGAAGCTGGTGTACCTCACCGACATCGAAGGTCTACGTCGCGTCGTGGATGATCCGACCAGCCTCATTCGCCAGACCAGCCCCGACGAATTGGACGCTCTCATGGCCGACGGAACCATCGCCGGGGGAATGATCCCCAAGGTCGAGAGTTGCGTGCGCGCCGTGCGCGGAGGCGTTCGGCGGGCCCACATCCTCGACGGTCGCATTTCGCACGTTTTGTTGCTCGAGCTCTTCACCGACGCCGGCATCGGCACCATGGTCGAGAGCGCCTACAAGAAGGTTCCATCATGAGTTCTCACCCTTTCGACACTGCCGGGCTCGAACGGTGTCCGTTCATGCCGGTGTTCGGCGCGCCGGCGGTCATGTTCGAGCGGGGGAGCGGAACCGAGCTGTTCGACTCGACCGGCAAGCGGTATCTGGATTTCCTGTCGGGCATCGCCGTGGTGTCGCTCGGACACGCGAATCCGGTCGTGGCGGCCGCCGTGAGCGAACAGATGAACCGGCTCGTCCACGTCAGCAATTTCTTCGCCAACGACTCGGCCACCTCGGCCGCCGTCGCGTTGAACACCTTGCTGCGCGAGGCCACCGGTGCCACCGGTCAGGTGTTCTTCTGCAACAGCGGTGCCGAAGCGAACGAGGCCGCCATCAAGTTGGCGCGCAAGTTCGGTGGTCGCGGACGGCACGTGGTGGTCAGTGCGTTGGGCAGCTTTCACGGTCGCACCTTGGCCACGTTGGCCGCCACCGGTCAGCCGGCCAAGCACGAACCGTTCCAGCCCATGCCCGACGGGTTTCGTCACGTGCCGTTCGGGGACCTCGATGCGTTGCGGACGACGATCGATGCTTCGTGCACGGCCGTGCTCATCGAGACGGTGCAGGGCGAGGGCGGTGTCATTCCCGCGTCCGTGGAGTATCTGCGGGGCATTCGGCAACTGTGCGACGAGCGTGGAATGCTGATGATGATCGACGAGGTGCAGACCGGCTTCGCGCGCACCGGTGAGTGGTTCGGCTTCCAACACGCCGGCATCGTCCCCGACGTCGTCACCATGGCCAAGGCCATGGGCAACGGTTTCCCCGTGGGAGCATGCTGGGCGCGCACCGAGGTGGCCGCCGTGTTCCAGCCCGGCGATCACGGCAGCACCTACAGCGGCACGGCCATCGCCGGCGCCGCAGTGAACGCGGTCATTTCCGAGATGCGGCGCCTCGACGCGCCCGCCATGGCG
>SYCH01000194.1 GCA_005787025.1 Actinomycetota bacterium
TCACCGCACACCAATCGGTCCATGGGAAACGGTCGTTCCATGTCGGATTTGGTGTCCTCGATGGCTTTCTTCTGATCGGGCGTCTCGACGAACGGGAACGCCTGCTCCATCTCGTATTGCCACGGCGTGTCGGAACCGAACGCGTGCCCGCGGGCGTTCACGCGTTTCTGGTAGAGCACCACGAGTTCCTGGGCGATGGCCCGTACGGCGCTACGCACCTTGGCCTTCGCTCGGGCGAAGTCACCTCCGCCCAACTTGTTCAACGTGGGGGTCTCGCCGCCGACGTAATGACGCACGGCATCGATCTGGTCGGAGGGTAGATACAGCTTGTCGGTGCCCTTGTAGGCGAGCACGAGATAGTCACGCTCGACCCCGGCGACGGTCATCTTCGTCATGCCCTCGTACTTGGCGACACCGTGGATGTGGTGCACCACGTAGTTGCCGGGCTTCAGGTCCTCGAAGATGGTGGTGCTCTCACGGCGTTTGGCGCGCGGGCGACGATGCGACGTTCGTCGTCCGGTGATGTCGGCCTCGGTGATGATGGCGAACTTGGCCGAGGGAACGGTGACGCCCCGATGGAGTCGTGCCACCACGATGGAGCCTCCGCGACCACGGAACTCGGGCGCGACGCCGGCGGGCCAGAGGTCCAATTGCAGTCCGGCGTTGGCGAAACTGTCGGACAGTCGTGCGGCGGACACGTCGCTGTCGGCGGCGATGACGACGCGGTAGTCGTCGGAGAGCAGTTGCTTGATGCGGTTGGTCAAACCGTCGGCATCGGCTCCCATGGCGCCCCAGCCCGAGGCTTCGAGGAGGGCGACGTCGGGTCCGTCGGCCACCGGGATGAGATTCCACGAACCTCTCGTCTCGCCGAGTAGTCGATCGGGTTGCTGATACAGATGTGGGAACTCGCGATCGCTATCGCTGGCCCAGGTGGACGCCAGCGTTCGCGCGAGGTCGGCCTCCTCGGCGAGGAGGTCGACGGCGCGGTCGCGCATTCGTCGGGGCTCGAGCAGGATCATCTTCGAGCCGCGCGGTAACACGTCGCTGAGAAGCAACGGTGTCTCGGTGAGCCACGGCAACCAACTCTCCATGCCGTCGAAGAGGGCTCCTTCACCGAGTCGCTCCCATTGCTCGCGACCCCACGGTTCGGTGGCGACGAGACCACGCGCACGGTCGCGCACCGCATCGGACAACACCAACTCGCGAGCGGGAAAGATGATCGCCTCGTCGAGGTCGACATCGCTGCGTTGATCGTGGACCGAGAAAGTGGTCAGTCGATCGACCTCGTCGCCCCACAGGTCGATTCGCACGGGTGCATCGGCGGTGGAGGGGAAGACGTCGATGATCGCGCCCCGCTTGGCCACCTCGCCGCGATGCTCGACCAGTTCCTCGCGTCGGTATCCACCGTTCACCAACGCGCGCAACAACTCGTCGGGGTCGAGGGTGTCGCCCTTGCGGATGATCACCGGTGACACCGCCGGGGTGTCGGGGCCGAGTTGCTGCAACAAGGCACGCATGCTGGCCACCACGATGCGTGGTACGCGACTCTCGTCCCGCAGACGCCACAGCACCTCCAGTCGTCGACCCATGGTCTCGACCGACGGACTGACGCGCTCGAACGGCAGTGTCTCCCACGCCGGGAACAGCGCGACCTCGTCGGGGGGAACGAGCGTCAGCAGATCGTCGGCCAACTGCGAGGCCGACGTGCTGGTGGGGCAGGCCACGACGATCGGTCGACGTCCCGACAGTTCGGCGAGAGCGGCGATGGCCACCGCGCGGGCGACCTCGGGAACCGCCACCGTGCCGTCGACGGCCCCGATCAGGGAGGTGAGGGCCGGGTCGTTGCGCAAAGCCGCGGGCAACGAGGCCAACACTCCGGCGTTGAGGCTCGGGTCGACGACGGTCATCGGTCGATCACAAGGAGTTGTACTTGTTCATGGCGGCGTCGATTCCGATCTCGAGGATCGACTCGATGGCATCGGCGGCCACGTTCACGGCGACGTCGAGAGCCTGACGTTCGGCCGCGGGCACTTTCCGCAACACGTGATCCGCACCTTGCTCCTTGTTCGGCGGTTTGCCGACACCGATGCGCACGCGGACGTAGTCCTGGGTTCCCATGTGGTTGGTGATGGAGCGCAGTCCGTTGTGCCCGCCGAGTCCACCGCCGACCTTGAGTCGAACGGTCCCCGGGGCCAGGTCGAGCTCGTCCTGTACCACGATGAGCCCTTCGTGCCCGGCGAACCCGTAACGCTTGACCAACTTGCGAACCGCTCGTCCGCTCTCGTTCATGAACGTGGTGGGAAACGCCAGCACCGCGCGCTTGGTACCCAGGCGAACCTCGGCCACCAGAGCATTGTCCCGACCGGCTTTCAGTGATTCGCCGGCACGACGGGCCAGTTCGACGACGACCTCTTCGCCCACGTTGTGGCGCGTTCGCGCGTATTGCTTGCCGGGGTTACCGAGGCCGACGATGAGGGCGTCGAAAGCCGACGATCTGACGCGGGCCGAATCACCCGAACGGCCGAGCAGGCCCATGAGTCGGTTCAGGACTTGGGCTTGGCGTCACCGTCGGCCGGAGCGACCTCGGCGGCGGCCACCGGAGCGACCTCGGCCTTGGAGCCGGCGATGGCGGTGACGATCGGGAGATCCGCGTCGCCGAGGGCGCGCGTGCCCGCGGGCAACGTGATCTGTCCGAGACGGATGACGTCGCCGGGCTGCATGGCCGAGATGTCGATGGCGATCTCGCTCGGCATGTTGGCCGGCGTGGTGACGATGTCGATGGTGTCCTGCGACGGGTCGACGAGTCCGCCCTCGGCAACGACGGCCTTGGCCTCACCCACGAGACGCACCGGAACGGCGATGGTGAGCTCCTCGCTCAAGTTGATGCGCAGGAAGTCGACGTGAGCGACGGTGCGGCGCACGGGATGGCGCTGCATGTCCTTGATGACGGCGGGGTAGACGTTGCCGTCGACTTTGATCTCGAGGATGGTGTTCGAGCCGGCGGCACCCGACAGAGCCAGGCGCAGATCGCGACGATCGACGATGACCGAAACCGGCTCCATGCCCTGACCGTAGATGACGGCAGGGATCTTCTCGTCGCGACGGATACGACGGGCTTCGGGGCTACCGGAGATTCGACCGGAGGTGGCAACAAGAGTGGTGGACATGACGCGGCCTTTCGTGCCGGGCGGGCGCCCGGGGTCACAAACGGATACCAATCCTAGGGGTGGGCGGGGTCGGTTCACTACCCCGGAAATGGGCGGAAGGACCCCTCGACCGTGGTCTCAGGCTTGGTTCTCGCCGCCGAAGATCTCACTGACGCTGGTGTCGTCGAAGACGGCGGCCAGGGCGTCGGCGATGATCCGCCCGACCGAGAGCACCTTGATCTTGTCGATGTGGGCTTCGGAGGCCAGAGGCAAGGTGTTGGTGAGCACGACACGGTCGATGCGGGAGTTCGACAGGCGCTCGACGGCCGGACCCGACAGCACACCGTGAGTGGCCATGGCCCAGACCTCGGTGGCGCCCTTGTCGAGCAGGAGATGGGCGGCCGACACGATGGTGCCACCGGTGTCGATCATGTCGTCGGTGAGGATGCACAAGCGCCCCTCCACCTCGCCGATCACGTCGAGGGCCTGAGCCACGTTGGTGCTGCCCTTGGGACGACGCTTGTACACGAAGGCGAGGTCGGCACCCAGCTCCTCACCGAGATGTTGTTGCATGCGCTCGGCCACCTTGATGCGTCCGGCGTCCGGGGAGACGATCACGGGGTTCTTGGCGTTGTCGCGGATGTACTGCTCGATCACGGGCATCGCGGTGAGGTGGTCGACGGGACCGTCGAAGAAACCTTGAATCTGACCACTGTGCAGGTCGATGGACACCATGCGCTTGGCGCCGGCGGCCTTGAAGAGATCGGCGATGAGGCGCGCCGTGATGGGCTCACGACCCTCGGCTTTGCGGTCCTGACGGGCGTATCCGTAGAAGGGACAGACCGCGGTGATGCGCTTGGCCGACGCACGTTGCGCGGCGTCGATCATGATCAGCTGTTCCATGATGGAGTCGTTGATGGAACGCCCGTCGCACCCGAAGTGGCTCTGCATGATGAAGACGTCCGAGCCACGAACGCTCTCACCAAAACGCGGACGTACTTCCCCGTTGGCGAATTCGACGAGGTTCGGTACGCCGAGTTCGATTCCGAGGTATCCGGCGACCTCGTTGGCCAGCGCCAAATGCGTGCGTCCCGAATAGAGCGCCATCCTCTTGGTCGTGACCTTGTTCACCTGACTCACGTCGCTGCCCGTCCCGTCTGAAGCCTGATCTTGTGTCCGTCACGACGACGGCTCACCGTTGGAATCATAGAACGCACCGGTCCTCTGACCGTCAGCCACGGAAGCGCCCGCGGCGAGATGAGCGAACGGACCTACGTGGCAGTCGTCGCCGATGGATGCGAGGCGCCCGACCGAATTCTCGACGCGCGACGCGCGGCCCACGTGGCAATCGACGAGTCGGGTGTTCGGCCCGATTTCACAGCCGTCCCCGATGGTGGTGTCGCCCTGGAGGATGGTGCCGGGGAACAGCGTGACGTCGCGCCCGATCCGCACACCGATGTCGATGAAGGTCTGTCGCGGATCGATCATCGTCACCCCGTTCAACAACCAATGACGATTGGTGCGCGACCGGAGTTCGCGTTCGGCCAGGGCCAACTGCCAGCGGTCGTTCACCCCTTGGGTTTCCGGAGCCGGCGCCTCGACGGCCCCGACCCGATGTCCCATGCCCGCGAGAACGGCGATGACGTCGGTCAGGTACAACTCGCCCTGGGCGTTGTCGGGGGACAGGTGACGCAGAGCCGGCGCGAGAAGGTCGCGACGAAAGGCGTAAATGGAGGTGTTGATCTCGGTGATGCGTCGCTCGTCGTCGGTGGCATCTCGCTGCTCGACGATTCGTTGCACCCGACCGTCGCGACCACGCACCACGCGTCCGTATCCGCTCGGGTCGTCGACGTGGGACACCAGCACGGTCGCGGCATGGCCCTGGGACTCGTGCGCGGTCACCAGATCGTCGATGGTCTCGCGCCGCAACAACGGGGTGTCGCCCGGGAGGACGATGATGGTCGAGGTGTCGTCGAGTTCGTCGGTGCCACCGTCGTGACGCCCGAGTTCGAGATCGAGGGCGGCGAGCCCGACCATCACCGCATCACCGGTGCCGCGCTGGACGGCTTGCTCGGCGAACAACGGCCTCAGCCACGCTGGCGCCTCGGATCCGACGCGGGTGATCACCTTGTCGGCCCCGTGACCCACCACCACGACTGCCCGGGCGGGGCGGGCGACCTCGAGCGCGTGCAACACGTGCAAGACCATGGGACGACCGCAGATGAGATGCAGCGGCTTGGGTCGTTGGGACCGCATTCGGGTGCCTTCGCCGGCGGCGAGAACGATGGCGTACGCGGGCATGACGCAGTCATACCACGAACCGTCATCGACGGACCCGATCACGCGCGGCGTTCGGTCGTTGGCTCCGGGGAGAGGGCTCGAACCCCTATTCTCTGAACCAAAATCAGCTGTCCTACCATTGGACGACCCCGGATCGACGCTCGTCCTGTTCGGGCCGAACGACGCCCCAACGGTACCGGAAAACGACATCCGAATTCCCGTGCCGTTGGCGATGGCGCCCCGATCTCGCTAGCGTACGAAGCCTGTCGTGGAAGAGGTCCTATGGGTTCGTTGATCAAGAAGCGTCGTAAGCGCATGCGAAAGAAGAAGCACAAGAAGATGCTTCGTCGTACGCGTCACCAGCGTCGCAAGTAGTTCGTCAGCAACCGGTCGTCTCGATGACCGTGGCCTCGGGAAGGCGCAGTGCCAGCCCCTCGTGGCGACCCTTCAGGAACCACGTGGCTCCGCTGCCGGCCAAAACCGGTTCCGCACCACTCGCGTCTCGGATGCGCTCCCGCCAGGTCGCCAGTTCTGGTTCGACGGTCAGCGCCGCCTCCTCCAAATCGTTCGGATTCGTGATTCGTTCGCATCGCGGTCCGCCGAGCTCGTCCCACGCGCGATAGACCGCGGGGGTGCTCACCGCGAGCGGTGGGATGACCAAGGTGTAGTCGTCGCTCGCGTCGGGTAACGGTTCGATCGACTCGCCGATACCGCGCACGCGCGCCCGTCCGCGAACCATGCAAAAAGGGATGTCGGCCCCGAGTCGCGAGGCCGCGACCAAGTCGGTGAAGCCAGCCCACCGCAACACCGCCGCGGCGTCGGCGGATCCGCCGCCCAAGCCACCACCGTGCGGGATGTTCTTCACGACCCTCACCCGAGCGGTGCGAGCAGCCAACGTGAGAGCCCGCGCGACGAGATTGGTCGAATCGGTGGGAATGCCCCGTGAGAAGGGTCCGCTGAACGACAACTCGGAGTCGGTGTCGGTGGGCGTGATGTCGATTTCGTCGTGGAGATCGAGGGTGGTCATCTCCGCGTCGATGAGGTGGTACCCGTCGTCTCGCACGCCGACCACGCGCAACGACAAGGTGAGTTTCGCCGGAGCGATGACGGTGACGCGCGCGTTCATCGCCGGGCCCCGATGATGGCCTCGGCCAGACGTCCCCATTGCTCGACGTCGAGGTCCTCGGGTCGCGCCTCGGGGGACACGCCGGCTTCGGAGAAGATGTCCGTGGACGTCATCGATGCGAGCGAGCGACGAAGCATCTTGCGGCGCTGACCGAACGCGGTGCGCACGATGGGGAAGAGATCCTCGGGACGGATGTGCGAACCGATCGCGGGTCGTTCGCGACGACGGATCTCGATGACCGACGAGACGACCTTGGGGCGGGGAACGAAGACGGTGGGTGGCACGTCGCCGAGGATGCGAGCGGTCGCCCAATACGCCACCTTCACGCTGACGGCGCCGTAGTCCGAGCTTCCGGCGGTGGCGGCGAGGCGAAGCGCGACCTCCTTCTGCACCATCACCACGAATCGATCCAGCTGGGGCACGGTGTCGAGAAGGTCGGCCACCAACGGCGTGGCCACGTTGTAGGGCAAGTTGGCCACCACCACGGCTCGGGAGTGGGGCGGGACGATCGAGTTCCAATCGACCTCGCGGGCATCGGCCTCGATGACCGACACGTTGGCGGTGTCGCGCACCACGTCGCGAAGAACTGGCGCCACGCCGTGATCCACCTCGATGGCGGTTATCCGGGCACCGGACTCGGCCAACGCGAGCGTGAGCGAACCGAGTCCGGCACCGATCTCGACGACGTGATCGTCGGGTCCGACGTTGGCCAGACGCGCGATGCGTCGCACGGTGTTGGGATCGGCGACGAAGTTCTGTCCGAAGGCCCGACGTGGCGCCAGGCCGTGCTCCTCCAGCAAGCGGGTGATCTCGGCGCGCGAATGGGTCATCAGGATCAGAACGAGATCTGCACGGGGATCGGAGCGTCGACCAGGTCGGCGAGTTCGAGGAACACCTCGGTGTGGATGATGATGACGGCCTCGCCGGGGAGCCGCTCGATGGAGACGTTGTTGCAGTCGATCGAACGACCGTTGTTCAGATTGGTGACCTTGATGATGGAACCGATCAGGGCGTTCGGTGTCGCACACGGACGTAATCCGAGCGTCTCGGGCCAGCGGATGAACGACGCGACACCCTTGATGACCGTGCCACTCGGCGGGGCCGGCACGTTGACCGTGATGATCTCGGGTGCGGGACTGGAATCCTCGGGAGGGAGAAACGCCGGATCGGCGGGACCGGGGTCGACCGTCGTGGGTGCGGCGGAGATCGGTGCGACATCTTCTTTCCCATCGTTGGAGCCACCCGAGACCAGGAGAGCCGGAATCGCGACGACCGTGATCGCGGCGGCGACGAAAAAGCGGCGGCGTTCGGTGTGGTTCATCATGTCGGCCGTTTCAGGCTATGAAGCCAACGCGGGGAACGCAATGCAGGCGTTCTGCGTGGTGACGCGGGCGAATTCGTCGACGGCGATCGATCGCATGTCGGCGATGAACGTTCCGACGACGGCCACGTTCGACGGCTGGTTGACGCGACCGCGGTGCGGGACGGGAGCCAGATACGGGCTGTCGGTCTCGACGAGGATGTGATCGAGCGGGCAGATCCGTGCGGCCTCGGCGACGTCGGTGGCCGTCTTGAAGGTGACGATACCGGAGAAACTGAGACGCGCTCCGATGTCGAGACAACGGCGCGCCTCGTCGGGCCCACCGGTGAAGCAGTGAAAGACGACGGTCGACGGTACCCCCACCTCGGACAGCAGCGAAAAAGTGTCGTCCCACGCGTCGCGAGTGTGGATGATCAGGGGAAGATCGAGTTCGTTGGCGAACTCGATCTGGCGGGCGAAGGCCACCTGCTGTGTTTCGCGCGGCGAGTGGTCGTAGAAGTAATCGAGTCCGGCTTCCCCCACGGCGATCACGCGCGGTGAATCGAACAGATCGCGAATCGAGTCGACGCCGTGAAGCGCCTCGTGCGGATGGAGACCCACGCTGGCCCACACGTCGGCGTTGGCGTTGGCGATGTCGATGGCGCGCAACGACGAGTCACGGTCGCAACCGACGTTGATGAAGCGAGACACTCCGGCCTGGCGCGCTCGGTCGAGCACGCCGTCGGTGCCGCCGAGTTCGCGTCGCGAGTCACCCTCGCCGCGGTAGCGATCGTCGTCGAGATGGCAGTGAGTGTCGGTCCACATGAGCGAATCAGAGTTGGCGACGGGGGAAGAGCGGGTCGCCCTTCACCACGGAGGTGCCGCCGGGGTATCCGCCCCACGCTGCGGCGTGGGGAAGCCTCTGGTCGGCCACTGCGCCCGGCATGCCGATGCGTTCCCACACCGCCTGCGCGGTGTCGGGAACGGCGGGGGAGGCCAGGATCGCCACGATGCGCAGGGCCTCGAGGGCGTCACCCATGACGGCATCGAGATCCGGACCGGGTTCGGCCTTCCACGGCTCGTTGGTTTCGAGATGGGCGTTGGTGGCGCGGATGAGTTGCCACGTGGCTTCGAGCGCGCGGCTGGGTTGCACCTCGTTCCAACGCGCGGTGGTCTCGGCCAACGCGTCGGTGGCCGCGGCGGCGAGGGCACTGTCGGGACGAGGACGCGGGCCGACACCGTCGCACTTCTTGCCCACCACGGTGGCGACGCGACTGAGCAGGTTGCCCAGGTTGTTGGCGAGATCGCTGTTGTAGCGACCGATCAGTCCCTCGTAGGTGAAGTCGCCGTCGGCGCCGTAGGGGGTCTCGGCGAGCACGTAGTAGCGGAATCCGTCGACGCCGATGTCGTCGATGAGATCGAGGGGGTTCACGACGTTGCCGGTGGTCTTCGACATCTTCTCACCGCCGACGAGAAGCCAACCACCGACGGCCCAACCCTTGGGCGGCTCGATGCCGGCCGACATCAGCATCGCGGGCCAGTACACGCAGTGGAAGCGGAGGATGTCCTTGCCGATCATGTGGAAGTCGACCGGCCAGTGTCGGGCGAACTGCGCGTCGTCGGTGCCGTAGCCGACGGCGGTGATGTAGTTCGCGAGCGCGTCGAACCACACGTAGGTGACGTGCTGATCGTCCCACGGCAACGGGATTCCCCACGAGAAGCTGGTGCGGCTGACGCTGAAATCGAGTAGTCCCTGCTTTATGAAGCCGAGGACCTCGTTCATTCGATAGTCGGGAACGATCGCGCCCGGATGGTCGGCGTACCACTTCAGCAAGCGGTCGCCGTATCGACTGAGACGGAAGAAGTAGTTCTCTTCCTCCACCTGCTCCACCGGCTTCTTGTGGATCGGGCAGTTGCCCTCGACGAGGTCGTCCTCGGTGAAGTAGGCCTCGCAGGCCACGCAGTAGAGACCGCGGTAGGTGTCGAGTTCGATGTCACCATTGTCGTAGCAGGCCTGCAACAACTTCTGGACCCCGAGGCGGTGGCGGGTCTCGGTGGTTCGGATGAAGTCATCGTTGGAGATGTTCAGGCGTGCCCACGCGTCGGCGAAGAGGGGGGCGATGGAGTCGGCGAAGGCCAGCGGTGCCATACCAACGGCGTCGGCGGCCTGTTGGATCTTGAGACCGTGTTCGTCGGTCCCGGTGAGAAAATGGACGTCGTCGCCGAGCAGTCGGTGCCAGCGGCACAGAGCGTCACCGATGATCGTGGTGTAGGCGTGTCCGAGGTGCGGCTTGGCGTTGACGTAGTAGATGGGGGTTGTCGCGTAGAACGCGCGGGAGTCGGCCACGTGCTGCAGGCTACCGAGGTCGTGTCGGTGATTCTGGTGGCGTTTCGTCGACGGGAATTGGTGTCACCCCGCGGGGCTTCCTAAGTTCGACCCGTGCAGAAGCGGCTCTTCGAGTTCGACACGGCCACGGCGTTGGAACCACTGGACGTGATCGACGGCGTTCA
>SYCH01000025.1 GCA_005787025.1 Actinomycetota bacterium
CTCGTGTCTCACGATGCCCGATCACTTCGACGACCAATTGGCCCCCGTCCCGGCGTTGATGACGGCGGCGAACGTCACCACCGACCTGCGCATCGGAGCGCTCGTGTGGGACAACGACTACAAGCATCCGCTCGTGTTGGCGAAGGAACTGGCCACCATGGACGTGCTCTCCGACGGCCGGGTGGAGATCGGTTTGGGAGCCGGATGGATGATCAGCGACTACGAACAATCGGGCATGCCCTACGACAGCGCCAAGATCCGCATCGACCGGTTCGTCGAGGGACTCCATGTCATTCGCGGGCTGATGTCCGACGGACCGTTCTCGTACTCCGGCCAGCACTACACGATCACCAACCACAACGGCACCCCCAAGCCCGTGCAGGCTCCGTGCCCGCCGGTGCTGATCGGCGGGGGCGGCAAGCGGGTTCTGAGCATCGCGGCCCGCGAGGCCGACATCGTCGGCGTGAACGCGACCATGTCCGCCGGAGTCGTCGGACCCGACGCCTTCACCACCATGACCGCCGAGGCGGTCGACGAGAAGGTGAACATCGTCCGCGAGGCTGCTGGTGCGCGCATGAACGACATCGAGATGAACATCCGGGCGTTCCTCGTGAACATCTCCCCCGACGCGAGGGCAGCCGCGGCCGCCATCGCGTCGATGTTGAAAGTCGAGCCCAAGATGGTCGAGGACACGCCCTTTGCGCTGGTCGGGCCCACCGACAAGCTCATCGAGGACCTACTGGCCCGTCGCGAGCGTTGGGGTTTCTCCTACGTGATCGTCGGGTCCGACGACGTCGACGGCTTCGCCCCGGTGGTGGCCGCCCTCGCCGGTAAGTAGATCATGGTCGCGGGTCGGCCACGGTCGGTCGCACTTTGCGGAGCCGGCATGATCGCGGGTGCCCACGCGTTGGCGGCACGCGAGGCGGGCGCGTCGGTCGTGGCGGTCGCTTCGCGGACGGAACAGTCGAGATCGAAGTTGGCCGGTGACCTCGGCGCGCACGCGGTCGACTACGCCCGACTCCCCGCCGGAGCCGACATCGTGGTGGTGGCCACCCCACCGGCCCAACATTTCGATCACGCGTGTCACGCGTTGGAGCGCGGCGCCGCGGTGTTGCTGGAGAAGCCTCTCGTGCTCACGTTGAACGAAGCCGACCGATTGGTGGACCTGGCCCACCGACACGGCGATCGACTGCTGTACGCCGAGAACCTCGCCTATGCCCCCATCATTCACTCCCTCATCGCTCGCGTGGCGCGCATCGTCGCCGACGGATCACCCGTCGACCATCTGCAGTTGCGGACGATCCAATCGATGCCCACGTGGGGCAACTTCACCTCACCGGAGTGGGGTGGAGGCGCGTTGTACGACCTCGGCATCCACCCCGTGGCCGTGGCCGTGCTCATCGGACGAGCCGCTCGCGCCGGGGAAGTCGTCGCGGTCGAGGCCCGACTGCGCGGAGACGCGACCGACACCCACGCCGAGGTCACCTTGGTCTTCGAATCCGGGCTGCGGGGGTCCGTGATCTCCAGTTGGGAGGGGGGCGAGGTGCCCTCGTGGGACATCGAGGTGTCGTCGGCCAACCATGTGGTGCGCGCCGAATTGTTGCCGTCGCTGTCCCTGGAGCACAACGGCGACCCGATCGCGCTGCCGCGACCGACGGCCGCCGTTCCGATGATCGAGAACTTCGGATACACCGGACAGATGCGGGCCTTCATCGACGACCTGGAGAATCGTCGGACACCGTTCATGGACGCGGCATTCGGTCGATGGATGATGGAGATCGTGTGCGCGTGTTACGTGTCGGCGGCCCACGATGGTTCGTCGACCCCGGTTCCCAGTGGTTGTGATCGCACGCGCACGCCCTTGCAACTGTGGAAGACTTCCTGACCGAGCCGATGTTTCCCGAGTTCCCCGTCTCCCGTCGCGTGTTTCTGGCCCTCGGTGCATCCGCGTTCGTCGCGGCCTGTTCATCGTCCGACGAATCGTCGATCGACACCGTCACGAGTTCCGATTCGACCGTCGCCTCGACCACGTCGACAATCCCGGTGGCCGAACCCCCGACAACGACGGCGCCGCCGATCGCCCCCTACACCCAGCCCGGTTGGCTCTCCGCCGAGAACAGTCTCGAGGGCACGGACGCGTGGAGAATCCTCGACGACATCGCCCCGACGAAGCGGGCGGCCAGGTCCGGCATCATCGAGGGTTTCGCCGACACCACCAGTGCGCGACCGGGCCAAACCGTGTCGCTGTACGTGGCGACCGCCGCGCCCACGTGGCACATCGAGGCCTACCGCATGGGCTACTACGGCGGCACCCTCGGTCGCTTGATCTGGCGATCAGACGACCTCGAGCAACCGTGGCAGTTCGAGGACCCGACAATGGACCGCGAGACCCGCATGCACGTGTCCAATTGGTCGGTGTCCACGTCGTTCACCATCGACGACACCTGGCCTCCGGGCTCGTATCTGCTCAAGTTGGTCTCATCCGAAGGGGGCGCCCAATACGTGCCTCTCACGGTTCGTCGCGATGAATGTTCGGCTTCGCTCGTGGTGGTTTCGGCCGTCACCACGTGGCAGGCCTACAACCCTTGGGGTGGGCGCAGCCTGTACGAGAACTTCGGACCCGGCAGTCGTTTCGATCGTTCCAAGGTGGTGTCGTTCGACCGTCCCTACGATCTCGCCTACAGCTGGGGGTCGGCCGACTTCCTCACCCACGAGTTACCACTCATCGCCCTGATCGAGGAACTCGGCATCGACACCGCGTACGCCACCGACATCGACCTGCACACCAGCGGTTTGGGTGAGAACGACGAACTGGACGCCGTTTTCGCCAACCGCACCGCGCTACTCACCACCGGTCACGACGAGTACTACTCGCGTGGGATGCGCACGTGTCTGGAACGAGCGCGGGATGCCGGAATCAATCTGGCCTTCTTCGGAGCGAACGCCGTGTACCGACACGTGCGGCTCGAACCGAATGCTGCTGGACTTGCCTACCGTCAGATGGCTAACTACCGGACGATCGACGACGACCCCCTGTCCGACACCGATCCGATGGAGGCCACGGTCCAGTGGCGCAACGCGCCCCTCAACGCACCCGAAAACGAGTTGATCGGAGTTCAGTACTTCGCGGCCGGCATCACCGCCAACTTCCGCGTGGTCAACCCCACCAACTGGGTTTTCGCGGATACCGATGTTCGCAACGGTCAGGCCTTTCGCCGACTCGTCTCGATCGAGGCCGATGGACTCGGACCACCCGGTCGCGAGCCCGAGACGTTGGAAGTGTTGGCCTCGGGACCGGTCAACTACAAGGACTCCGTGTACAACCACGCGATGACCTACTACTCCCACCCGAGTGGTGCCGGGGTCATCGCCACCGGCACCATCGCCTGGATCAACGCCCTCGATGCCGAGGCATGGGGTGACGAATCGACTACTGCATTCGTTCGCACCGCGACCACCAACATCCTGCGAGCGTTCGCTGCCGGGCCCGCGGGCACCGCCCACCCGAGCACCGGCAATGCCGGCCGCTATCGCTCGTCGGTGAAGCCCCGCGAATGAAC
>SYCH01000026.1 GCA_005787025.1 Actinomycetota bacterium
CGAGCCAGGTCGGGGGCGGTGGACGCGGTGACGGTCTGGAGGTGTTCCACCACGCGCCGTTTCGTTTCGCCACTGACATTGGTCACGGTGGCAGGCTAACGGAATATCGCAAGTCGTCACTTGGTAAATGTTCGCACCAGCACGGCTTTCGGGCGATCCTTTGACAAACTGTAAAGGTGACCGTCGTCGACCGATCCTCATCTCCCGCCACCCGAGCCGCCCTCGAGAACCAATTCGGATTGGCCGACCGCGTGGTGGATTCGGACGCTCTGTCCAACAGCGTGAAGCGGTTCCGCGAGCAAGGCATCGTGTTGCCCACCTTCGCTCAGCTCGCCGATCCCTCGTCGGTCGACCCGTCGATCGTGGGCGACGCCGATCCGCAAGGGCCCGATGCCCGCAACCTGTGGCGCGTCCATTGGTACAACGACCTCCGGGGCCGTCGCACGTCGGTTCCCGACCACGTGGTGTTGCCGACCGAACTGACGGGCGTTCCCAATCCGATCATCGTGGTGTTCGGAGATCGCTTCCCGATGATCACCGCCCACAAGGTGTTGGCCGCGTACTCGTGTCTCGCCCCGCGCGTGGTGACCGGTCAGTTCGATCCCACTCGACATCGGGCCATCTGGCCGTCGACGGGAAACTACGCCCGAGGCGGTGTGGCCATCAGTCGCATCATGGGATGCCGTGGCGTGGCGATTCTTCCGGCGGGTATGAGCCAGGAGCGTTTCGATTGGCTCGACCGTTGGTGCGCCAATCCGGCCGAGGACGTCATCAAGACCGTGGGCACCGAGAGCAACGTCAAGGAGATCTACGACGCCTGCAACGAGTTGGCCAAGGACCCCGGGAACTTCGTGTTCAACCAGTTCTGCGAGTTCGCCAACCATTTGGGTCATTACGAGGTGACCGGACGGGCGCTGGGTCACGTCTTCGACACCGTTCACGCAGCCATGAAAAAGGCGGGTCGCGAGATTTCGTTGGCGGCATTCACCTCGGCCACCGGGTCGGCCGGCACCATCGCGGCCGGGGATCGGTTGAAGGACGACTACGGCACGCGCATCGTGGCGGTCGAAGCCCTCGAGTGTCCCACCATGCTCGAGAACGGATACGGCGAGCACAACAGCCAGGGCATCGGTGACAAGCACATCCCACTGATCCACAACGTCACGAACACCGACGTGGTGTGTGGCATCAGTGACCATGCCACCGACGAACTCGACGTGTTGTTCAATTCGGCGGCCGGTCGTGCCTACATGGCCGACAAGAAGGGTCTCTCGGCCGACCTCATCGCGGCGCTCGAGCACTTCGGCTTCTCGGCCATCTGCAACACGCTGGCGGCCATCAAGACGTCGAAACTGTTGAACCTCGGGCCCGACGAAGCGGTCATCACCATCGCCACCGATGGTGCCGCGTTGTACCCGAGTTCGCGGGTGGCCACGGTGAACAGCCGATTCGGCGGTGAGATGAGTTCGGTGGATGCCGCCGAGGTGTGGGGTCGTCATCTGGGGCACATCACCACCGAGGACATGATCGACTGCACCGAACGGGATCGAAACCGCATCTTCAACCTCGGCTACTCCACCTGGGACGAGCAACAAGGGACCCCGTTCGAGTTGTTCGAGGCCCGACGCGATCAGTCCTTCTGGCGTGGACTCCGCCGGTACACGCCGGTGTGGGACGAGATGATCACCGAGTTCAACGCTCGCGTGGCAGCTGCTTGATCCGGTCGCGGCCATGATCGACGGGTTCCGATGCGCGTCCTGCGGGGCGTTCGTCGGCCTCGACACGTTCGCTCCGTGGCGTTGTCCGAACGAGGGCGGCGATCGTCGCCACGTCCTGGTGCGCATGGAGCGTGCCGACGTGGGGGATTCCTCGGTCTCGGCCGATGGCGACGACCCGAACCCCTTCGTGCGTTTTCGACGTCACATGGCGTGGCACGCCTTCGCTCTCGTCCACGGCATGTCCGACGCTTCGGCGGTGCAACTGGTGCGCGACACCAACGACGGATTCCGCACGACACCCGTCGGCCGTTCGTCACCCTTGAGTGACGAGCTCGGTTTCCGCCCCGCCGGAGGGGTGTGGGTGAAGGACGAGACCGGCAACGTGGGTGGAAGCCAAAAGGCCCGCCACCTGATGTCGATCCTGCTCCATCTGCGAGTGGCCGAGTCGCTCGGTTTGGCACCGTGGACGCGATCCACTCGTCCGTCGTTGGCCATTTCATCGTGCGGTAACGCCGCCATCGCGGCCGCCACCTTGGCTCAGGCCTCCTCGTGGCCCATCGAAGTCTTCATTCCCGAATGGGCCGGTGGGACGGTGGTGGCCACGCTCGAATCTCTGGGTGCCAACATCAATCGTTGTCCGCGTCGGGCCGACGATCCGCCCGGTGACCCGACGGTGTTGCGCTTCCGAGAGGCGGTGACCCGAGGCGCGATTCCCTTCAGCGTTCAGGGTCCGGAGAACGCCCTGTGTCTCGACGGCGGCCGTACGTTCGGCTGGGAACTGGGAGAGTCGTTGGTGGCTGCGGGGGTCGACGAGGTCGACGCTCTGTTCGTGCAAGTCGGGGGTGGAGCGTTCGCGGCGGGCGTGTCACGGGGTGCCCGCGAAATCGGACTGCGGGCCCCGTTGTTCGCCGTGCAGACCGAAGGATGCGCTCCTTTGGCGCGCGCCTGGAACAGCGCCCGCGACGACGATGCGATGGCGCGGCACTGGAGCGAGCACATGTGGGCCTGGGAGACCGAACCGCGTTCACTCGCTGACGGCATTCTCGACGACGAGACCTACGACTGGGTCGCCGACGTGATCGAACTTCGGGCCACGGGTGGTCGCGTGGTGGTGGCCGGCGAACAGAATGTCATCCACTCGTCGTTGATCGCACCATCGATCGCGGGGGTGAACGTCAGTCCCACCGGCGCGGCTGGGCTGGCCGGACTGTTGCAATGTCGCGACGAACTCTCCGACGACGCGCGCGTGGTGTTGGCCTTCTCGGGCGTCAAGCGCGATTAGGACGTGGCGTCGACCTCGCGCAGATTTCCGTCGTCGACGTCGTAGACGAACCCTCGGATGTGCAGTTTGTGCGTGATGAACGGGCTCAGTCGCAGACGATTC
>SYCH01000195.1 GCA_005787025.1 Actinomycetota bacterium
ATCCTCACGGTGGCCCTCTGGCTGTTGTCGTTGGCCCGAGTCGACGGTGGTATCGGGACCTTTCTGCACTGGGTGACCGGAGTCGGGGCGCTGTATTCCACTCTGTGGCTCGGGGTTCGATGGCTCCAGTGGCGAAGCACTCACTTCGTGGTCACCTCGGACCGCCTGATTTATCGCAGTGGCATCTTCGCCAAGCAGGGGATCGCCATTCCCTTGGAACGCGTCAACAACATCAACTTCCAACAGACCATCTTCGAAAAGCTGATCCGGGCCGGCGATCTGTTGATCGAATCGGGTGGCGAGGACGGACAGCAGCGGTTCTCCGATGTTCGCAAGCCCGACGAGGTTCAGCGGTTGATTCACGCCCAGATCGAGGAGAACGGTCGACCGGACTCGGTGACCGGCTCGGTCACCGACGTGGCGACCCAGTTGGAGAAGCTCGAGGGTCTGCGCGATCGCGGCTCGATCAGTCCGGAAGAGTTCGAGCGGGAGAAGCGTCGATTGTTGGGCTGAGCGTCACGGTCGTCGACGAATCGCCACCACGCAACCACCGAATCCGCCCCCGGTCATGCGTGCCCCGAGAACACCGCGTTCATTCATGACTTCCTCGACGGCCGCATCCATTCGGGGGTTCGAGGTCTCGTAATCGCGAGCCAGCGATCGATGTGAATCGACCATGAGCCGACCGAATGCGGCGAGATCCCCGTCGTTCAGGGCGTCCAGTGATGCCAGCACCCGCAGATTCTCGCTGACCACGTGTCGGGCTCGGCGACGCAGACGTTCGTCGGCAATCGAGTCGACGGCCACCGGCTCGGCGTCGCGCAGAGGTCCGATGAGCGCCTCGATCGCGCGACAGTCGGCGACGCGATCGGCGTACTCGCTACCGGCGAGAGTTCGTCGAGCGACGAAGCGCACCATAACCTCCATCGTCTCCGGAATGGCGACGTGTCGAAACGAGAGGTCGCGACAATCGATGAAGGTGGCATGGTCGGGTCGTCCGACCGCGATGCACAACTGGTCCATGATCCCGCAGGGGACGCCCGAGGCGGCGTGCTCGGCACGTCGTGCCGCTTCGGCCATGGCGACATCGTCCCATTCGCGCCCCGTGGCTTCCCTGATGAAACGACCCACGGCGAGCTCGAGGGCCGCACTCGACGACAGGCCCGAGCCGATGGGTAGGTCGGTGGAGACCCGTGCTCGAAACGCCGGAACTGCACCCGCCTCGCGCACCATCGCGGCGACGTAGCGTCCCCACGCCGGGTTCAATCGTGCAGGGTTGGTCACATCGGTGGGGAAGACGGCGATGTCGGGGTCGTCGGCCGACTGGATCGTGATGGTGTCGCCCGGGACGAGTTCTCCTTCGACGACCGTGCGCTGTCCCAGGATCATGGGCAACACGTAGCCGCCCGTGTAGTCGGTGTGGTCACCGATGAGGTTGACGCGTCCGGGAGCCGAAACCCGCACGACCGTCATGTCAGGTCGAGAGTCGCGCTGAACCGTTCGAGGGCGTCGCGATCGAACGGCGCGCGCAGTGCCAGGTTGATCTGCTCGGCACCGGCGGCAACGTACTGCCCGATGCGATCGATGACTTCGGCGTCGGAGCCGGTGAGTACGCCCGGACGCACTCCGTCGGCCAACATTCCGAACTGCGCGCGCAAGCTTTCCTCGGTCCACGCGATGCCGACGTTGACGGTGCGTTTCACCGACTTGGGGTCGCGACCGACCCGAACGCAGTGTTCGGTGAGCACGGCGCTCTTGTGCGCGAAGGCCTCGGGTGAGACGAAGGGAACGTTCCAGCCGTCGGCGTAGCGAGCGGCGATGTTGAGGGTGCGCTTCTCGCCACCTCCACCGACCCAGATCGGCAGACGCCTTTGCACGGGGCGCGGTTCGTTGCGGGCACCCTTCATGGAGAACCACTCGCCGTCGAAATCGGTCACGTCGTCGTGCAGAAGTCCACGCACGCATTGAATGGATTCCTCCAATTGGTCCATTCGGGTTTTCACACCGGGGAAGGGGATCCCGTAGGCGTCGTACTCGACGACGGCCCAACCGGCACCGAGACCGAGATCGGCGCGCCCGCCACTGATGTGGTCGATGGCGGTGATCATCTTGGCCAGCACCGCCGGGTGCCGATACCCGACGGAATAGACGAGCGAACCGACGCGCACCTTCTTTGTGGCGGTGGCCAACGCGGTGTGCATGGCGACGGCTTCGTAGCACGCCGCATCGTCGGGTTTGCCGGTGGCCCCGTAGAAGTGGTCCCAAATCGAGATCCAATCGAAACCCAGTTCCTCGATACGTTGCCAGAGTGGCTGCAAGACGTCGTACGACGTGTGCTGGAGTCCGGTGTGGACGCCGAAGCGGACGTTGGGGAACATGCCGGAAGTCATGACTCAAAGGTAGTACGGAGCCACGGGGTAGTGTCGTTCCATGCCCAGAGCGACCGTGCCGGCCAACGTCGGAACCATCGAGATCGAGTACGAAACCTTCGGATCGGCATCGGATCCGACGTTGCTGTTGGTGATGGGTTTCACCGCCCAGATGATCGCGTGGTCCGACGATTTCTGTCGCGCCTTGTCCGACCTCGGGCTTCACGTGGTGCGCTTCGACAACCGCGATTGTGGCCTGTCGTCGAAGCTCGACGGCGTCATGGTGGACCCCGGCCCCGTCATGGCCGCGGCGTTCGCCAACGAGCCGGCTCCGCCGGTGCCGTACACGCTGTCCGACATGGCGCGCGACGCCATCGGCTTGCTCGATCATCTCGCGGTCGACTCCGCGCACATCGTCGGAGCCTCCATGGGAGGCATGATCGTGCAGCACATGGCGATCGAGCACCCCTCGCGCGTGCGGTCGCTGACGTCGATCATGTCCATGACCGGTGAGCCGGAGTACGGATCGCCCACTGCCGAGGCGGCCGAAGCGTTGTTGGCCCCGCCCGAGACCGAGCGACAGGTCTACATCGACGCCAGTCCGAAATACGGCGTGTGGCAGTCCAAGCGCTATTTCGACGAGACGAAGGTGAAGACCGACGCCGCTCGTTCGTACGATCGCAGCTTCTATCCCGAGGGCTCGGCCCGTCAACTGGCCGCCATCTACGCCAGCGGACGTCGTCACGAGGCGCTGGCGAAACTGGCCGTGCCGACGCTCGTCATCCACGGCACGGACGACACGCTCATTCCGCCCAGTGGTGGTCGCCGCACCCACGAACTGGTCCCCGGTTCCACCATGCTCATGATCGCCGACATGGGTCACGACATTCCCGAGCCCATCCAGCCGATGGTGGTGTCGGCGATCCATGCCCACGTGCGACTTGCCGAGTGGCGGCGCGCGACGGGCCGCTGAATACGATCATCGGGATGTCGGCGTCGTCGACCAACAGTTCGTCGTCGACCGTGTCGACCAGATACCGAGGAGAATGAACATGTCCGGACCGTTAGCTGGTTACCGAGTCATCGAGATCGCCGGAATCGGACCCGGTCCGTTCGCGGCCATGATGCTGTCCGACATGGGCGCCGAGGTGATACGTGTCGAGCGCAGCCAGGCGGTGCGTGGTCCGGCACCCGACACGCCGGGCTTCGACATCCTGCAGCGCGGTCGTCGCAACATCGCCATCGATCTGAAAAACCCCGAGGGTGTGGAGACGTTGTTGAGGTTGGTGGAGTCCGCCGACGCGTTGATCGAGGGCTTCCGTCCCGGTGTGATGGAGCGTTTGGGTGTCGGACCCGACGTGTGCCTGGCGCGTAATCCGCGCTTGGTGTTCGGGCGCATGACCGGGTGGGGGCAGACGGGCATGTACGCCAACGCGGCGGGCCACGACATCAACTACATCTCGTTGGCCGGTGCGTTGGCGCACTTCGGGCGCGCCGGCGAGGGTCCGATTCCTCCGATGAACATGGTGGGCGATTTCGGTGGCGGGGGTATGTTCCTCGCCTTCGGTGTGGTGTGCGGGTTGTTGGAGGCGGTCAAGAGCGGCAACGGCCAGGTGGTGGACGCGGCCATGGTCGACGGCACCGCGGTGTTGATGACCATGTTCTGGGCCTTCTCGCAGATGGGCGTGCACGACGAAAACGCTCGAGGAACCAACCTGCTCGACACCGGGGCGCACTTCTACGACGCGTACGAATGCAAGGACGGGAAGTACATCTCGATCGGATCCATCGAGACCCAGTTCTACGCCGAACTGTTGAAGCTCACGGGTCTCGAAGGTGACCCCGAATTCGCCAAGCAGATGGACAAGTCGCAGTGGCCCCACCTGAAGAAGCGCATCGCCGAGGTTTTCAGGTCCAAGACTCGCGACGAGTGGTGCTCGATCATGGAAGCCACCGACGTGTGCTTCGCCCCGGTTCTCACCATGAGCGAGGCCGCGGCGCATCCGCACAACGTGGAACGCAACATGATCATCGACGTCGCCGGCATCAAGCAGCCCGCGCCCGCCCCGCGTTTCTCGCGCACGGTGCCGGTGGTGGCGTCGGCCCCGGCGCACCCCGGTCAGCATTCTCGCGAGATCCTGGAATCGTGGGGCTTTCCCGCCACCGAGGTGGAGCGACTGCTCTCCTCGGGTGCGGTGGTCGACGCGTGAGCACGCTTCTCTGCTTCCACGCTCACCCCGACGACGAGTCGATCGCCACCGGTGGCACCATCGCGCGCGCGGTTGCCGAAGGCCATCGCGTGGTGTTGGTGATCGCCACCGATGGGCGCCATGGTGAGATTCCACCCGATCTGATGTCGGGAGAGACTCTGGCCGACCGGCGAAGCCTCGAGACCGAGCGTTCGGCCGAGGCCCTCGGTGTTCACGCGGTTCACTGGCTCGGGTACAACGACAGCGGCATGACCGGCTGGCCTCAGAACGAGGAGCCCGGAGCGTTCGTGCGAGCGGACGTGGACGAAGCGGCCGAGCGATTGGCCCGAATTCTGCGCGACGAGAAGGTCGACGTGATGACGTGTTACGACTGGCACGGTGGCTACGGGCATCCCGATCACATCCAGGTGCATCGAGTGGGGCATCGCGCGGCCGAACTGTACGGGAGCGTGCGACTGTTCGAGAGCACCATGAACCGCACGCGAATGGTTGCCATGATGAAGGAGAACCCCGATCGTCCCGAAGATTGGGATCCCGAGGGTCCGGCCGACGACGGCAATCCGTTCGGATCCACCGAGGACGAGATCACGATGGCCGTCGACGTGTCGGCGTTCATCGATCAGAAACGACGTTCGATCATGTGCCACGCGAGCCAGATCACCGACAGCGGATTCTTCATGCAGATGCCGCCGGAGATCTTCGCCATCGCGTTCGGCACGGAGTGGTTCATCGAGCCCGGTGCGTCGGGCGGAGCGAAGCCGGGGTGGTTGTTGTGACACGCGTGTATCTGGTTCGTCATGGTCGAGCAGCGGCCGGATGGGACACGGATCCGGATCCGGGCCTCGATGACGAGGGTCGCCGACAGGCCGCCGCCACCGCCGACGCGTTGTCGATCCTTCCCGACATGCCGTTGGTGTCCAGCCCGTTGCGTCGCTGCCGGGAGACGGCCGCGTTCTTGTCGGCGAAGTGGAAGTACGACCCGGTGACGATCCAGCCGCTGGTGGCCGAGATCCCGTCACCCGCGGGCATCCCGTTGGGGGAGCGCGTCGACTGGTTGCGTGCGGCGATGGCGGGCACGTGGGCCGACCTTGGTCCTCGGTACACGTCGTTCCGCGACGAGGTGGTGGGGTACGTGACCGGTTTGAGCCGGGACACCGTGATCTTCAGCCACTTCATCGCCATCAACGCGATCATCGGTGCGTGTCGTGGCGACGATCGTCTGGTGATCTCGAGTCTCGACAACGCTTCGGTGACCATCGTCGACGTCGGCTCCAGCGGACATCCGTCATTGGCGCGCACGGG
>SYCH01000027.1 GCA_005787025.1 Actinomycetota bacterium
AAGAAGGTGGAGGCCGTCGAGTACCGCCACATCAAGCAGTCCGGTGGTTCGGGTCAGTTTGCCGTTATCAAGATCAACATGGAGCCGAACCCGGGCAAGGGCTACGAGTTCGTCGACAAGATCTCGGGTGGTCGCATCCCGCGCGAGTACATCAACCCGACCAACCAGGGTTTGCAGAGCGCGCTCGACAACGGCGTGCTCGCCGGTTACCCGACGGTGGACGTGAAGGTGACCCTCGTCGACGGCGCGTACCACGACGTGGACTCCAGCGAAATGGCGTTCAAAATCGCCGGTCAGCAGGCGTTCCGAAAGGCCGCCGAGGCCGCGCGTCCCGTGTTGATGGAACCGATCATGGGCGTCGAGGTGGTCACCCCCGAGGAATACATGGGCGACGTCATGGGCGACTTGTCCAGCCGCCGTGGTCGTATCGAGGGCATGGAGGCTCGGGGCAACACCCAAGTGGTGCGCGCCCAGATCCCGTTGTCCGAGATGTTCGGTTACTCCACCGACCTGCGCTCGCGCACCCAGGGTCGTGCGACGTACACCATGCAGTTCAACTCGTACCAGCAGGTCCCCGAGGCCATCGCCTCGGACATCATCAAGCGCACCCGCGGCGAGTGACGCTCGGACGCTCCGCTTATTGACGACCCCCGGCGCCTGAGTAACTTGGGAGGAACCGCGAGGTCCAAGGGGGAGTGTCATGGGAGTTCTTGACGGCCGTGTTGCCTGCATCACGGGTGGAACACGAGGTATCGGTTTGGCGATCGCCAAGGCGTTCCTCGACGAGGGCGCGAAGGTGGTCATCAACGGTCGCGACGCCGCCAAGGCGCAACGTTCGATCGACGGGTTGAAGGCCGGCGACCGCGTGCACTTCATCGCCGGTGACGTGAAGAAGAAGGAAGACTGCATCAAGGTGGTCGACGGAACTGTCGCTCACTTCGGTCGCATCGACATCATGGTCCCCAACGCCGGCGGCGGCAGCGATTACGCGCCGGTCGTCGATATGACCGACGAGTCCATGCAGGACGCGATGACGTGGAACTTCTGGCACACGTTCTGGACCATGCAGGCGTCGTTGAAGCACATGATTCCGCAGCAGTACGGCCGCATCCTCGCGATGAGTTCGGTCGAGGGCAAGGTGGGCAAACCGGCCATCTCCAGTTACGTGGCGTCGAAGCACGCCATCAACGGCCTCTGCAAATCGGCATCGAAGGAAGTGGGCACGCTCGGTATCACGGTGAACGCGCTCTGCCCGGGCGCCATCGAGACCGACGTCATGATGGCGCAGGGCCCC
Source organism: Actinomycetota bacterium (assembly GCA_005787025.1). Classification (GTDB taxonomy): domain Bacteria; phylum Actinomycetota; class Acidimicrobiia; order Acidimicrobiales; family Ilumatobacteraceae; genus Casp-actino8. Next base: position 1,295 of record SYCH01000027.1, read on the forward strand.
GGAGCTGCCGAGGCGATGGGTCTCACCTACGAGGGACTGCTGAACCTGTTCGCTCAGGAGTCGGCGGTGAAGCGTTTGAATGAATGCGAGGACGTGGCCCTGGTGGCCGTCCTTCTCGCATCGGAAGCCGGAGCAGGAATCACGGGATCGATGATCTCGATCGACGGCGGCACCTCGCCGTACTGACACAGGGGGAATGAACATGGGCAAGTTGGACGGGAAAGTCGCCTGCATCACGGGTGGAACCCGCAGTATCGGGCGGGCCATCGCCGACGCATTCCTCGCCGAGGGTGCCACGGTGGTGGTCAACGGTCGCGACGCGGCCAAGGGCCAGGTGTGTCTGAACGAGATGAAAGCTGGTGACCGTGCGGCGTTCTTCGCCGGGGACTCGTCGAAGCAGTCGGTGGTCGAGGGTCTCATCGATTTCACCATCGAGAAGTACGGCAAGCTCGACATCTGTTGTCTGAACTCGGGCGGTGTGCAGATGACCGCGCCCGTCGCACAGATGACTGACGAGGAGTGGGCTCTCGAGGTGGACTGGAACCTGAACCACGTGTTCTGGGGCATGCGCCGCGCCTTGCAGCACATGATCCCGCGACAGGCGGGTCGCATCATCGTGACCTCGTCGGTGGAGGGCAAGTTGGGCAAGCCGGGTATCCCGGGCTACGTCACCACCAAGCACGCGGTCAACGGTTTGGTGAAGTCGGCCGCGCACGAGGTTGGCACGCTCGGCATCACGGTGAACGCGATCCTGCCCGGCATCATCGAGACCGACATCGTGCGCGCCACGGGTCCGGACTCGGCCATCGCCATGGGCCTCGACGGGTACGACGCGCTCATCGACATGTTCGCGTCGGAGTCGGCCATCAAGCGCCCGAACAAGGTCGAAGAGGTCGCCGCCGTCGCGGTGATGCTGGCCACCGATGCCGCCCGCAATCTGACCGGCGTGCTGTTCCCGGTCGATGGCGGAACGATGCCCTACTGATGTCGAAACTCGGGTTGAGCGCCGACGAGGTGCTGACGACCACTCGTTCGGTGCGCAAGCGCCTCGATTTCGATCGTCCGGTTTCGCGCGAGATCATCACCGAGTGCATCGAGATCGCCCATCAATCGCCGAGCGGAAGCAACTCCATGCGTTGGCGTTGGTTGATCATCGACGATCAGGAGCGCAAGGACTTTCTCGCCGCGTTGTACCGCGAACGTTTCTACGCGTACGCGGTGGAATCGGGCAAGCCCAAGTCGGAACAGGCCGGCTCGGCGGTGCAGGAGTCGGGCGCTTATCTGGCCGACAACATGGCTCGCGTTCCGGCGTTGGTGATCCCGTTGTTGGCCGACCGCATGACCGATTCGACGCCGGTGTCGCGACAGGCCTCTCGCTGGGGTTCGATCCTGCCCGGCGTGTGGAGTTTCATGTTGGCCTTGCGCGAGCGTGGACTCGGATCGTGTTGGACCACGTTGCATCTGGCGGACGAGAAGTTGGTCGCCGAGCGATTGAACATTCCCTACGACCAGTTCACCCAGGCCGGTCTCTTCCCGGTGGCGTACACGATCGGCACGGACTTCAAGTTGGCCAAGCGCCCGCCGGCCGAGACGTTCATTCGTTGGAACGAGTGGTCCTGACCACCGGCTGAGGAGTTTCAGCCCAGCGGAGCCAGTCGATCGAGTTCCCGGAGGCATTGGTCGGGATCGGTGACGTGCACGACACTCCAGCCCAAGGCGACGGCCGGTCGCAGGTTCTGGTCGAAGTCGTCGAGGTACAAGATGCGATCGTGCTCGACGCCCAGCATGCTCGCCGTCGCCTCGTAAATGGCCGATTCCGGTTTGCGGGCCTTCACCGCGAAGGATTCGACCACGGCGTGGAAGTGGGTGAACGGCACGACCTGTTGCATCGTCGGCCGGTACTCGGCGAAGGTGTTGGTGAGCAACGCGGTTCGGTACCCGGCGGCCTTCAATCGTGCGATGCGTTCCACCACGGCGTCGATCACCGAATACGTCGGGTCCATGAGGACGTCGATCTCGTCGCCGTGCAACGACAGACCGGCAGCCCGGGCCCAGGGTTCGAGCAGACCCTGGATGTCGGTCACCGCTATCTCGCCCCGTTCGCAGCGATGCCACGGATGATCGCCCGACTCCCGGGGTCCGAGGAGAACCTCCAACAATTCGGGCATGGTGATGCCGAACCGATCGGCGAGCACGGACACCTTGTCGACGATGGGGGAGATGATGACCCCGCCGTAGTCGAAGACCACGGCCTCGACGCGGTTCGCGCTCGAGGCTCTTGCGGGACGCTCCATTGACGACAGAAACTACCGTGGCACTAAGGTTCGCTCGTCATTGGGGTCGTTGCGATCGGGGGATCACCATGGAACGTTGGATCACGGACACGCCGAACAGCGCGCGCTTTCCCTACTACACGCGCGCCAACGCCGACGAGGTCGGCCCGGACCCGTTCAGCGTTCTCGGCTGGAGCATGGTGTGGATGCGCGGCTGCAACCCGGGTGTGGCGATGGGCTTCGTGGAGTTCGGTGTGGTCGACGTCAGCGAGTACGACCTGACGCCGCTGCAGGTGTTCGGCAACCGCGGCGGGTACTTTTACAACCCGATGTCGCTCAGTCGACTGATGGGCGAGCGCATGCCCGGGGCCACCGCCGAGGCGATCGACAAGGCGTACTTCGGCGACCATCCCGGTGTACCACCGTACGAAGCGCACCCCGGTGACGTGAACGAGGTGCAGGCGGCCAAGTTGGCCGAGACGATGGGCTGGGTCATGACCACTCCGTCGTTCCCGCGCATGCACGACGCGTCGAAGATGGCGATGAGGGCCGTGGCCGAGCGCCCCGACTTCACCAAGCTGTCGAACACGGAGTTGGTTGATTACGCGCGGCGCATGACCGCCAAGGTCGAGGAGGCGTGGATTCCCTACACCGTCGTGTGTCTCGGGGCGTCGCTCGGGCCCGGTGCCGTGCAGGCGGTGTGCGAGGGAATCGGTCGTTCGCAGGACGCGGTCAAGGCGTTGAGCGCGGTCGGCAACGTGGAGTCGGCCGAGGCCTCGTTCTCGATGTGGGACATCAGCCGCTTGGTGAACGCGTCACCGTCGCTCACCAAGGCCTTCGATGCCGGTGTCCAAGGCCTGCTCGCACGTCTCGATCGCACGGACGCGGCGAACACGGCGTTTTTCGCGGCATGGGACGAACTGATGAGAGTGCACGGTCATCGTGCCCCCAACGAATGGGATTGCCGACCCGACTCCTGGACCACCCGGCCCGAGATCGCGATGGGCATGATCGATCGACTGCGGGGACAGAGCGACGACCGCTCGCCCCACGTGGCCAAGGCGGCCGCGGCGGCCGAGCGCGAGCGCGTCATCGCGGATCTGATGAAAGTCGTCGCCGCCGACGCCGAGGCCAGTGGCACCTTGTCGGCCGGGTTGTTCTCCGCGTCCAATTGGTTGCAATGGCGTGAACAGGGCAAGTACGCCTGCATCCGTCTCATCCACGAGGTGAAGCTGTCGATGTACGAGTTGGGTCACCGCATGGTGTCCGCCGGGGTCATCGCCGACCATCACCACATCTTCAACCTGCTGGACGACGAAATGGACGACTTCCTGGTCGACCCCGCCAGGTACTCGGCGGTCATCGCCGAGCGCGAGGTGGGTTTTCAGGAACTCCATCACCTGGAACCGCCCTACATCGTGGGCAACGGTCGGGGGGATGAACCGGTGCACACCTGGCCCCGTCGCAACGCGATCGGGGGAGAGGTCGCCAAGGTCGGTGACGTGCTGCAGGGCGGGCCCGGTGCTCCCGGCGTGATCACCGGACGGGCCCGTATCGTGCTCGATCCGATGGATGCCCCCGACATGGATCCCACCGACATCTTGGTGGCCCCCACCACCGACCCGTCATGGGCACCGCTGTTCCTTTCGGTGGGTGGAGTGGTCGTGAACGTGGGAGCCGTGGGTAGCCACGCCGCCATCGTCAGTCGCGAGTTGGGGGTTCCCTGCGCGGTTTCGGTCATTCAGGCCACCAGCCGCATCCCTGAGGGGGCCCTCATCACGGTCGACGGTTCCACCGGCACCGTCACCATCATCGGCTGAACCAACCCCGACCGGCGTCGGTTGGAACGTTCCCGCGCGCCGGTAGCATCGCTTTCCTGTCCGGTGGGACCTGGTCCTGCCAGCACACGATCCTTGACACCACGAGCTACCAAGCACCAAACCAGAAGGAAAGAAAGCCATGTCGAAGGCGAAGTTCGAGCGCACGAAGCCTCATGTGAATATTGGAACGATGGGTCATATCGACCATGGTAAGACGACGTTGACGGCGGCGATTTCGCGCACGTTGGCGGACAAGGGTTTGGCG
>SYCH01000028.1 GCA_005787025.1 Actinomycetota bacterium
ACCGCGTTTGCGGGCGATGGCGGCCAGGCGCGTCTCGGGGTTGACGGCCACCGGGAAACCCACGGCCTCGAGCATGGGCAGGTCGCTGCTGGAGTCGGCGTAGGCGATCGACTCCTCGAGGCGCAACCCCTCGGCCGCGCAGTAGTCGGCCAGAACTTGGGCCCGCGTCTCACCAGTGGGCGGCACGCGCGATAGTTCGCCCGAATACGTGCCATCGGGTCGTACCGTCATCTCGGCGGCCACGATCTCGTCGAACAACGGACGCAGACCCTCGACCGCGAAGCTCATGGCTCCGGTGATGAGGATGGTGCGGTGACCGAGGGCGCGGTGCTCGCGCACGCGTCGCAGGCCGGCCGGGAAACTCTTGGTCATGATCAGTTGCGCCAACAACTCACGGGCGTCGGCGTCGATCTGCTCGACCGGGGCATCCTCGTATCGGCGGTAGAAGTAGCGCAGGAAATCCGAGCGATCCTTGCGATCCATCGACAGCAACGACGGAGCTTCGCGAAGGGTGCGCACCAGATAGCGCAGGCGTTCGGGGGAGTTGAGTCGGCGCGTGGCCAACCATGAATAACTCTCGACCACGTTGCTGGCGATCAGGGTGTTCTCCAGGTCGAACGCGGCCACGTGGCGACGAGGATCGAGGACCTGCTTGCGCAGGCGTTCGGCGCGATCGACGACGGTCTTGCCGGGCGTGGTCTTGACGCGACTGTGCAACACGATCGACGGCAGGTGGATGGTGGAGATGTACGTGGGCCAGTCGACGACGCGCGGGTCGACGCAGAAGCTCGCCCGGTCGACGTCATCGAGGCGATCGTGGATGGAGAGCAGATTGTCGACCGAATAGATGGCCTCGCACTCGGTGTACAGGCCGTACAACTCGACGTACTCGAGCGCGCGTTCGACGTCGTTGCGACGATCTTCCAACTTGGCGGACCATTCGGCTTGGGTTCCCCGCAAGGGGAGGGCCTGCAGAACCTTCTCGCCGCGGGTGATGAGGGTCTTGGCGCGGGTGAGTTGCTTCTCGACGGTTCCGCGGCCGGGGAACTTCCAATCGGGCACCACGATGGGCTGGCCCTGCGAGTCGTAGATGGGGTGTTCGGTGAACCAGTCGCGAACGTTGTCGACGAGGGTGCGGTACTTCAGCGGGTTCGTCGATCCCGAGGCGACCTGGGTGATCGCGGGAGCCTCGTCGGGTCCGAGCGCGGCCACGGCGATGATGGCGGCCACCACGATGTCGACCGGAATGACGTCGACGGTTCCCTCGGGTACGCCGGGGAACTGGTCGAGCAGACCTCGCGCGTACGAAATGATGACCGGTTCGGCCATGCGGAAGCCGCGGATCCAACCTGGCGACGGCTCGGCGAGAGCCGACTCGATGATCGAGGGTCGCACGATGCTCACCGGCACCGCGCCTTTCGACTCGGTGAGAGCTTGTTCGCCGAGGGCCTTCGTGAACGCGTAGGCGTCGGGCCATCCGACGCTGGCCGCACGGGTGCGACCGGCCTCGACCAGTCGATCCTTCACCCACTTCTCGCGCAGTTGCTCGGTCTTGTCGGCCAGTGCCGGCGCTCCGGCGGCGCCGAGTTCGGCGCGAGCCTGGGAGCGGAATTTCGCGAGGTTCGCGGGCTGGCGACTGGCGGCCTCGGCGTCTCCGCGCAAGCGGCGCGCCGCCGACACCTCGGTGCGCCAGTTCAATCCGATGTCGAAGGGACCCGCACTCACCAATTCCTCGGGAGCGGTGCCGCGGCGGTTGCCCGCGACGTAACAGGTGCTGACCGCCACCAGATGGGGGAACGTTCCGTCGGCGCGCGGACCGTGCTCGTTCAACAGATTCGCGATGCGCGTCGGACCGAGCAGGTTCACCTCGACGGCGCTGTCGAGCGGGGAGTCGAACGACACACTGGCGGCCGAGTGAATGATGACGTCGCAGGATGCGAAGGTGGCGCGGTCGGTCTCGTTCAACCCCAGACCGTCGGTGCCCACGTCGCCGGCCACCACCGACAGGCGACGCGCCATCGTGGCGTCGAGGTCCGCGCCCAACTCGGCGCGCAGGCGATCGAACGCGTTGTTCTTCAGAATCTCCTTGCGCACGCGATCGGCCGCCGACGTGCGACGACCGTTGCGCACGAGAACCACCACGTCACATCCGGGAACGTTGCGCAGAAGGCGCTCGACGAGTGCCGTGCCCACGAAGCCGGTGGCGCCGGTGACGGCGATGCGTTGTCCGGACAGGCGTTCGGCGATCACGCGCCCATTGAAGCACAATTCTCTACCAAATGGTAGAGAAAGGTCCCAGATTTTGGTAGGAAGTGCTCCATGGCTCGTCAGACCCGTCAAACGATCCTGGATGTGGCGGGGAATCTGTTCGGAAACCGGGGTTTCGACGCGGTCAGCCTGGACCAGATCGCCGCCGAGGTGGGGGTGGCCAAACAGACCGTCTTGTACTGGTTCTCGACCAAGGACGAGTTGGTCCAAGAGGTGCTGGCCGAGACCGCGGTGGAGTTGACCGTGGTGGTGGAAGCGGCCATCCGTTCGGCACCCGACGACCCCCTCGATCGCATGGAGGCGGTGGTCAAGGCGGTGTTCCGACCGGCGGTGCGTCGTCCGTCGTTGCTCGGTCTGGTGCGCGAGATCAGTCGCCTGCCATCGGAGTCGTCGGAACGATTGACGGACTCACTGCGACCCCTCGTCGAACGCGCGATGAATTGGATGAAGGCCGAGATGGATGCCGGTCGATTGCGTCGCGCCGATCCCGGCCTGATCGTGGCCCTCGCCTACGCCACCGTCACGGGGATCGCCACCGAACCCGAGGCGTTGCGGGTCGTCGGCTGGAACGCCGACATCGCCGGTCTTCGTCGTCTGCGCGACGAACTCGTGGATTTCCTGCGCGCCGCGCTCGCGCCACGTTGACGCGCGGGAGATGATCAGCGCGCGGTGTTTCGTCGTCGACGTGAGTGGCGTTCGACGGCCAGATTCACCAGACGATCGACGAGTTCGGGGTACGAGACGCCCGAGGCTTGCCAGAGTTTGGGATACATGGAGATCGGCGTGAACCCCGGCATGGTGTTCACCTCGTTGCACAGAAAGCCACGGCCCTCGGGCTCGTAGAAGAAGTCCACGCGGGCGAGACCTTCGCAGCGCAACGCGGCGAACACGCGCAACGCGAGTGCGCGCACCTCCGCACCGCGCACGTCGTCGAGGTCGGCCGGGATCACCAGGCTCGCCCCGTCGGTGACGTACTTGTCCTCGTAGTCGTAGAAGTCGTTGCCCGGGATGATCTCGCCGGCCACGCTGGCTTCGGGGTCGATGTTGCCGAGCACCGCCACCTCGATCTCGCGACCGACGATGGCCTCCTCGCACACGATCCATTCGTCGTAGGCGAGGGCGGTCCGCGCGGCGACGGCGAACTCCTCGGTCGTGGACACCTTGGCCACGCCCACCGAGGAGCCCATGTTCGCGGGTTTCACGAACAGCGGCAGCCCGAGTGACGTGGCGACCTCCTCGAGGCGGGACGGGGTCACCTCGTGCTCGCGAAGCGCCACGAACCGGGGCTGCGGGATGCCGAACGACGACAGCACGTTCTTCGCCATGGCCTTGTCCATGCCCACGGCGGAGCCGAGCACGCCGGTGCCGACGTACGGTAAGTCGAGCAATTCGAGCAAACCCTGAATGGTTCCGTCTTCGCCGAGCGGACCGTGCAACAGGGGCATCACGACGACGGGTCCGGTGGAGCCCGCGGCCTGAAGCACCGGGGCGGAGGAAACCTCGCGGCCGATGGCATCGAGTCGGGCGGGCAGTTCGTCGGGTCCACGATCGAGCGCCGCCATGGCTGCTTCGGCGAGGTGCCAACCTCCGTCGCGATCGATTCCGATGGCGAGGACGTTGTAGCGGTCGCGGTCGACGGCCCGCAGAACGTGAGCGGCGGTGACGCAACTGACGTCGTGCTCGGCGGATTGCCCCCCGAAGACGATGATCAACGTCGTGCGCGCGGTGCCCGCTCCCGAATCGTCCACGTCCCGAACATACAGGTCGGTCGGGGGTGGGGCGTGAGCACTACGCTCGGACTCGTATGTCCTCCGAACGCAACATCACCCACGATGCCCGTTTCTTGACCCATCACGCCCTGCGCATCAAGGGCTTCGCCAAGAGCGAGACCCTGGCCGAGATGACCGCGCTCGAGCACGCCGAGATCGAGCGGCATCTGGCCGACCTCGCGGCCGCGGAATGGGCCATGTTCCGTGAGGCGCGCTCGTTGTGGCAGTTGACCCCCACGGGCAAGGCCGAGCATCCCAAGGTGTTGGCCGC
>SYCH01000196.1 GCA_005787025.1 Actinomycetota bacterium
AGCAAAACGCACTGGTCATGCTGTTGCCGCACGGCTACGAGGGTCAGGGCCCGGAACACAGTTCGGCGCGTATCGAACGCTTCCTCACGCTGTGCGCCGAGGATAACATCCAAGTGGTGAACGCCACCACGGCCGCCCAGTATTTCCACGTTCTTCGTCGTCAGATGCACCGTGAGGTGCGCAAGCCATTGGTGATCTTCACGCCCAAGGCACCATTGCGAATGAAGGAGTCGCGGTCGCGCATCAGTGAACTGGAAATCGGAACCTCGTTCCAGGAAGTGCTCGACGACCCCGCAAACATCGATCGCGCGGCGGTGAAGCGCGTGGTGTTCTGTTCGGGCAAGGTGGCCTGGGACGCGATGGCCGAGCGAAACAAGCGCAATGCACCCGTGGCCGTCGTGCGGGTGGAGCAGCTGTATCCGTTCCCGATCGAACAGATGGCCGAGATCCTCGCCAAATACCCCAATGCCCGCGAGGTGGTGTGGTTGCAGGAGGAGCCGAGCAACATGGGCCCGTGGCACTTCGTCGAACACCGTTTGTGGCGCATCAAGGACCAGGGTTACGACCTGCGACGTGTGGCACGCGTGGCCAGTGGTAGTCCGGCCACCGGCTCCAAGACCGTGCACGATCAGGAACTGGCCGACCTGATGGACGAGACCTTCCAGAATCTCTGAATGTTGCGCGCTCAGCGCAACGTCAAACCGAGCACCGACTCCAGATCCGTGATGGCCTGATCGGCGCTCAGCACCTTGATGGTGCGCATGCCCATCGCGGCCGCTGGCTTCAGGTTGATCCCCAGATCGTCGAGGAAGACGCACTCGGTGGGAGACACGGTCAACATGTCGCAGGCGATCTCGTAGAAACGGGGCTCGGGCTTGCGCACGCCCACCTTGGAACTCTCGACGATGGCATCGAAGCGCTCCATGATGACGTCGATCTCGGCCTCGCGACTGTTGGCCGGTCGATCGGTGACGCCGTCTCCGCCCACCATGTTGTTGGTGAGACAGGCCGTCTTGTAGCCGGCGGCCTTCACGAGGTCGAGGGCCCGCACCATCTCCGGGCGGATGTCGCCCTTCAACATCGACAAGACATCTGCTCCGCGAATCGCGAATCCGAGATTGGATGCCTCGTCGGAGAAAGCGGTATCGAACTCGGTGGCCGAGATGTCGTTGCGTTCGAACCGAGCCCACGCATTGTGGTCCGGGTCGGTGGCGTTGATCCGCCGGATGGTGTCGAGGGGCACCCCGAGTCGGGCCTCCAGCCGATTGAAGGCCTCGAACGGGCTGGTGAGGATCACCCCTCCGAAGTCCCAGAGCACGGCCGAAATCGTGGTCGAACCGGTCACATCTCGATCGTAGGGCTATCCCCAGTGGCGAACCCCATTGGTGGTTGACTGGCAGGGTGCCCAGACATGTCATCGTCGACGGTTCGAACATCGCCACCGAGGGTCGTTCGAAGCCCAGCTTGAAGCAACTGAACGAAGCAGTGATGTCCTTCATGGCCGATCACCCCAAGGACATCATCACGGTCATCGTGGATGCCACCTTCGGTCATCGCATCGACGCCAAGGAGACCAAGGCGTTCGACAAGGCGGTCGAGCACAACGAGTTGGTCACACCGCCGGCGGGAACCGTCGGTCGAGGTGATGGCTTCGTCCTGAGCATTGCTCAGAAGGTCGGCGCCTCCATTCTTTCGAACGACAGCTACCAAGAGTTCCATGGTCAGTATCCGTGGTTGTTCGACGAGGGTCGGCTGATCGGCGGCAAGCCGGTGCCGAACGTGGGCTGGGTGTTCGTGAATCGCACACCGGTGCGAGGGGACAAGAGCCGCCGCTCGATTCGTGACGCCGATAAGGGTGGAAAGAAGGAATCCGCTCCCAAGGCGAAGGTCAGCGCCGCGGCGATGAAGCCGATGCCGGTGCCCAAGGCTCCGCCCCCGGGTGCCACGTTGCCGGCGAAAAAGACCGCTTCGGCACCCACGGGCAAAACGTTGAACGAGGTTCTTCCGTTCATTCAGTTCGTCGAGAAGCACGGCGTCGGCTCGGTCGTCGATGGCGTCGTCGACAGTTACTCCTCGCATGGTGCCTACGTGGTCATCGGCGACGTGCGGGGCTATGTTCCCTTGCGTTTGTACAGCAGCCCGCCACCGCGTTCGGCCCGTGAAGTGATGAAGTTGGGAGACACCATCATTCTCGAGGTGGTGGAGATCATTCCCGGCCGACGCAGTATCGACCTGAAACCGACCACGCGAAAAGCGACGCCGGTCAAGGCGTCGACCGCGAAGAAGTCGACGGCGAAGAAGTCGGCGGCTCCGAAGAAGTCCGCGCCGACCAAGGCGTCGACGGCGAAGAAGTCGGTCGCTCCGAAAAAGACGGCGGCTCCGAAGAAGTCTGTCCCGGCCAAGGCGTCGACGGCGAAGAAGTCGGTCGCTCCGAAGAAGTCCGTCGCGCCGAAGAAGGCGGCGCCGAAGAAGACTGTCTCGCCGAAGAAAGCGGTGCCGAAAAAGTCGGTCGCCAGGAAGTCCGCACCTGCCAAAAAGGCGACCCCGCGTCGTTCGTGACGCGACCACCCCCGATCGCCTACGGTTCAGTCGTGCGTCTGGCCACCTGGAACGTCAACTCTCTGCGTGCTCGCATGCCTCGAGTGGAGGAGTGGTTCGCCGACGTTCGTCCCGATGTCGTCTGTATGCAGGAGACCAAGCTCGCCGAGGACGCGTTTCCCCACGACTTTTTCGAGGCTCGTGGTTACGAGTCGATTCACCATGGCCAGGGTCAATGGAATGGTGTGGCCATCGTCAGTCGAGTGGGGCTCGAAAATCCGGTACGAGGGTTCGCCGACGGACAGGAAGCCGATCCCGAGGCGCGGTTGGTGACCGCCACCTGTGCGGGCGTTCGCGTCAGTTCGGTTTACGTGCCCAATGGTCGCGAGCTCGATCACGACCATTACCGCTACAAGTTGGCGTGGATGAAGAGATTGATCGCCCATCTGGAGGCGAACGAATCTCCGGTGTCCGATGTCATCGTCACGGGAGACTTCAACATCGCACCCGATGACCGCGACGTTCACGATCCGTCGAAGTACGTCGGGGCCACCCATGTCAGTGAGCCCGAACGACTGGCACTGCGAGAACTCGAACAGTGGGGGATGAGCGACGTCTTTCGCCGTCACCATGCCGACGAAAAGCTGTACTCCTGGTGGGACTACCGCGCCGGGGCGTTCAATCAGGGTCATGGCATGCGCATCGATCTGGTGATGGCCACGTCCTCGGTGGCGAAGAAGTGCCGATGGATCGCGGTCGATCGTCAGGCGCGTAAAGGGGAGAAGCCCAGTGATCATGCGCCGGTGGTGGTGGACATAGATGTCTGAGGCGGGCTCGTCGTCATGGGCCGACCCCAAGGGTTCGGGGTCGGGTTCGGGAAACCCGTTGGATCTTCCCAAGCATCGGACCGTGATGTTCGAAGCATCGAATCCGCGCTTGCGACTGGCGAACGCCACTCGCGCCCTGTTGCAACATTCGGCCACGTCGGTGGCGGATCCCGAAGTCTTCGCTCGTGCCGCCGAACTACTCGAACAGGCGACGGCTCTCATGGGCGCGGGACCGCATGGTCGGAGCTACCACGCCAGTGCGGAAGGGGCCGTCGGTGGGGCGACCCACGGCTTCATCAGCCACAGTCCGGTCACGGGGCCGTTGAACGGTTTGGCTGGTCTCGTCGACATCGCGACCACCGAACACGATGTGGTCGCCACGGTCACCTACGGTGACGCGTACGAGGGTCCGCCCGGGTGCTTGCACGGTGGATTGATCGCGGCGATCTTCGACGAGGTGTTGGGTTTCGCCCAAGCATTGTCGGGATCGCCGGGGATGACCGGACGACTCGAGGTGACCTATCGGTCGCCCACCCCGTTGCACCAACCGTTACGGGTGGTCGGTCGGTTCGATGGACTGAACGGTCGCAAGATCATGACCTCGGGGACGATTCACGCCGGCGATCGTTTGTGTGCCGAGGCCATCGGCACGTTCATCACGGTGAAGGCGGCGACCTTCGCCAATCTCAATCGTCAGCGCGATCAGTCAGACGAGCCACACCCCGACTGACCGCTTCCAGAATTCGGGTTCCGGCCCGGCGAGCCAGAAGAGGACCCACCCCGTCGATGTCGGCCAATTCGTCGACCGACGTCGGTCGACGCTCGGCGATGAGCGCCAACGTGGCGTCCGAGCACAAGAGGCTCGCCTCGACCTGAGCGGCTCGCCCGGCGGACCGGCGCCATTCACGAAGTTCGTGCAGCACCGCGTCACCTTCGGTCGCCGACGATCGGCGTCGACGATTGGCACGACGGAACTCCTCGGGCGGGGCCACGCCGGGTTCGACGGCGTCGGCTCCTTCGATCAAGGGGCTTCGCGTTCGTGACCGCTCGCGGCGACGTCGAGCGTGGGTGAGCACCAGGTCGTCGGACGCCCGCGTGATCGCGACGTAGGCGAGTCGAACCTCCTCGGCGCGCTCGAGATCGCTCTTGGCCGACGAGTGGGGCATCAGACCGACCTCGCATCCCGCCACCACCACGTGGTCCCACTCGCGACCCTTGGCCCCGTGGAACGTCAGAAGCTCCACGGCGTTGGCGTCGGGCATCACGTCGAAGGGTCGATTCGCCCTCACCCACGCCAAGAACGCGCGCCCGTCGCCGCCGCCGCCACGGAGGAATTCGTCGACCGCATCGGCCACCGCGCGGCGCGCGATGATGTCCTCGGCTTCGTCGTCATCGGATGGATCACGGGCATCGCGGGACCAGGTGGCGATTCGTGTGGCGCTGGGTAGATCACCCACCTCGCGGGTCGCCCGTTGAATCGGATCGGCCGCGGCGGCACCGAGGATTCGAGCCGCAACGCCACGTGACTCGAGGGCGACTCGTATGGGCGGGAGTTGGGCGTTGGTTCGAGCGAGCACCGCGGTGGAATGCCACGTTCCACGTTCGCGACCGACGTCGAGAAGCATGTCGGCGATGCCATTCGCCTCGGACGTTTCGTCGTCGAAGACGCGGATCCGAACTGCTGATCCACGCCGCCGTGCCGAGGTCGACACGGGTCTCTCCTCACCACCGAGGTCGAGAGCATTGAGGCCGGCGGCCACCACCTCGGGGGTGCAGCGGTAGTTGGTGGCGAGTCGCACCACCTCGATACCGGGGAAACGGATCTCCAGGTTCGTGAGGATGGTGGGGTCGCTGCCGTTGAATCCGTAAATGGACTGAGACGGGTCTCCGACCATCGTGAGTTGGTCGCGGTCTCCTCGCCACAATTCGAGGACCGTCAGTTGGAGTGGGTTGAGGTCCTGGGCCTCGTCGACGAACAAGTGTCGGATGCGCCAACGGGCGATGGCGGCGAATTTCTCGTCGTGCTTCATGAGGTGGATGGTCTGTGACAACAGGTCGTCGAGATCGATGACGCCGCGCTTGGCCTTGAGCTTCTCCAGTGCGGTCATCACGCGCATCACATCGGCGACGGGCGCCGCGCTCCGTCGACCAACGGCGGTGACGGTCGATGCGTATCGCGACGCGTCCACGTTGCGGGCCCGCGCCCAGTCGATGTCGGCTCCGAGCGCGGCGATGCTCGTTCCGTGTTTGGGGCCGATGACCTCGCCGATGAGTCGGCGTCGGTCGGACACGACCGTGGGGTGGGCGCGACCCTGTTGGTCCCAGTACTGACGCAACATCGCGAGGGCGACGGAATGGAAAGTTCCCGCGATGATTCCGTCACCCGTGCCGAGCGCACGAAGTCGACGGTGCAGCTCGGAGGCGGCCTGACGGGTGAACGTGAGCACGGCGACATGCGAAGGTTCCGCGACACCGGTCAAGCATTGGTGCGCCACCCGCCGAGTGAGGACCCGCGTCTTGCCGGAGCCGGCACCGGCGATGATCGCCAACAACGGGGCTCCGGAGGTGACGGCCAGACGTTGATCGTCGTCGAGATCGGCCAGAAGATCGGTAATCGTCGTGTCGCGCTCGTCGATCGCGGATACATCGGGGCTGTCGGGCACCTCGCCATCGTAGGCGGTGGGTGCCGGACTACTCTCGGGTCATGGAACACGGGGAACCGCATCACCGCAAGCCTTCGATTCTCAACCCTTCCTTTCCCGAGAAGTTGCTCTTCGATGGTGAGGTCGTCAGTGTCGACTTGAAGCCCCATTGGTGGCACTTCGCTCAACCGGGTGGGGCCACGATCCTCACGGTGGCCCTCTGGCTGTTGTCGTTGGCCCGAGTCGACGGTGGTATCGGGACCTTTCTGCACTGGGTGACCGGAGTCGGGGCGCTGTATTCCACTCTGTGGCTCGGGGTTCGATGGCTCCAGTGGCGAAGCACT
>SYCH01000003.1 GCA_005787025.1 Actinomycetota bacterium
CTTCCCGTCGCCCTCGGTGTCATCGGCCTCTTGGTGGCGTGTGGCGGGGGTTCGGGGAACCCGGACACCTCGGGGCCGTTGCTGCCGGTCGAACTGGCTCCCGTCGACAGTGCGGGCCCCACCATCGCGTCCGAGCCGACCGACACCGCCCCGGCCCCGGCCCCGGCCACCACCGTGCCCGGGCCTCCACGGATCAACTTCGCATTCGCCGGTGATGTGCTGATCCACAGTCAGCTCTATAAGCGGGCGCTCAACAACACCGGAGGAAACGGCTACGACTTCACGCCGATGTTCGCCACGGTGAAGCCGCTGCTCGAGAGCGTCGACTTCGCCATCTGCCACCTCGAAGTGCCCGTCGCCCCCGACGGAGAGGATCCCAGCACGTTCCCGCTTTATGGTGCGCCGGCATCGATCGTCGACGCAGTGGCCGGGGCCGGCTACGACCGTTGCTCGACGGCCAGCAATCACACCCTCGACAAGGGGGTTCCCGGCATCGAGGCGACCATCGTGAACTTCGAGCGGGTCGGGATCACCCAGGCGGGTATGGCTCGCACGCCCGCGGAGATCGAACCCACCGTTCTCGAAAAGAACGGCATCAAGTTCACACACCTGTCCTACACCTACGGCTACAACGGGCTCAGCACTCCCAAGGGAGAGGACTGGCGCTCGGCTCTGATCGACCCCGATCGGATCATCACCGACGCCACGAACGCTCGCGCGATGGGTGCGGAATTCGTGGTCGTCAGCATGCACTGGGGCTCGCAGACCGCGGTGAGCGACTCACAGCGGTCGATCGCGGAGAAGGTCACGTCGTCGGGTGTGGTGAACCTCATCGTGGGCCACCACGCCCACATGGTTCAGCCCATCGAGCAGGTCAACGGAGTGTGGACCGTCTTCGGACTGGGAAATCAGCTCAGCTACCACCCCACCGATGGTGTGCCCCAAGCCAACACCCAGGACGGCATGATCGTCACGGTGAACGTGGTCCGCAACGACGCCGGTGGCTTCACCGTCGAGCAACCGGTCGTGCATCCGACCTGGGTCGACAAGTACGACGGCATGGTGATTCGTCTGGTGAAACCGGGCCTCGCCGACCCCGCGCTCAGTGCCGCGGTGAAGGAGCAGCTGGAGGTCTCGTTGAGGCGCACCACGAAAGTGGTCGACGCCTACATCGTCGCGGACTGAACGTGACGCTCGACGAAGGGAACCAGGACCTCGGCCAGAGCGGGCGTGAGCCATTGCATGAAGCGGTTCGAGAGATGATGTGAGTCGCGGTACACCAGCAGATTGCCCACGATCACCGGACACGTGTCGTCGGGGCAGAGCCACTTGCGAGGTTCGACGAAACCGACCTTTCGATCCGCGGTGATCGACCGCACGACGTCGTCCACGGCTCGTGCTCCCGGCGACAACTCACCCGCGGCGCAGCTCTGCACCGACGATCTGTTCCCGGACACGCACTTGGGCACGTCGTCGGGCGGATCGGGCGTGTCGCCCAACATCACCGGCTCGATGCCATCGGCGCGTAAACCGTCGAGCAACGGACCGAGTAGCTCCGACCAAACCTCCGAACGGATCGCCTGTCGATCACGGGCGTCACGCAACTCGTAATATTGCGCCAGGAGAACCACATCGACACCCTGCGCCCTCAGGTAATCGCGCACGCTCGCGCGCCACGGCACACAGAACGCATTGTCACTCTGGTCGGTCGAACTGTAGGTCAGCACGTCGAGGAACGGACAGCCACCTTGGGTGATCGACAGGAATCGCCACCCGTTCTCGGTGCTGATCGTGTTGAGCGCCTCGAACCATTGGGCGGCGTGCGAGTCGCCCCACACGGCGATGGTGATCTCCCCGTTCGGGTCACCGAACACGCAGTCCTCCTTCACCGCGGTGTCGTAGTACTGATGACAGTCGTTCTCGTACACGACGCTCGTGTCGTACTTGGCGCTCAAAAGGGGCGGCTCCAGATTGTCGGGCACCACCTGATTCGCGACCGCGTCGACGACGGCCTGAATGGGAGTGGCGTTCGACATCGAGATGTAGTCGAACGGTTCGGGCACCAACGTGGTGGTCGCGATGGTGGTGCTGTCGGGAGCGGTGGTCGAGTCCGCGACGGCGATCGACGTGGACGACGACGCGCCGACCGGCGCGAACGTGGGTGCGCTGGCGATCACCCCGGTCGAGACGTCCGGCTCATGGGTGGCCAGCACCGCACCCGTGCCCACGCCCACGACCACCAACGCCGCGCCGAGGCCGAAGGAGAAACGCGCGTTGGCCACCAATGTCGACGATCGACGCACCGGATTCTCGATGAATCGATGACCCAGATCGGCCAAGCCGACCGTGATCGACAACACCGCGAGCCGCTGCACCACCGACAGATCGTCGCCCACGTGCGCCTCGGCGATGATCAAGGCCGGCCAGTGCCACAGGTAGAGCGAGTACGAACGTTGGCCGACCCATTGCATGAAGGGCCGCCCCAACAAGCGCACCGGACCGCGCGACGACTCGTCGCCTCCCACCAACACCGCGCACGTCGCCAACACGGGAATCAGCGCGATCCAACCGGGGAAATTCTTGACGTCGCCGAAAGTCACGGTGCACAGTGCGATGACCGCCAACCCGCACCATGCGATCGTCCCGCGCCGTGATTCCGGTATGCGCCGGACACCACGAGTGACGACGGCCAACAACGAGCCGAGACCCAGTTCCCACGCGCGCGTGTGCAGACCGAAGTAGGCCCACGAAGGATGCCCGTCCACCAACAGGATGCTCAGCGACAACGACACCGCCACGACCACACCCATCGTGGTCGCCACCCGAGCGCGAACGTTGCGCGCACCGAGAGTGACCACGGCGATGAGAGCCGGCCACAGCATGTAGAACTGCTCCTCGACGGCCAACGACCAGTAGTGCTGAATCGGTGACGGCGGCAGTTCGGCACCCAGATAATCGGTGCCACGATCGGCGAGCACCATGTTCACGGTGAAGGTGGCCGCGGCCCGAATGTCACGGGCCAGATCGGCCAGGCGCGTGGGCTCCAACCACACCACCGCGGCCAGCGCGGTCGTGGTCAGCACGGTGGCCGATATCGGCAGGAGGCGTCGGATGCGGCGGGTGTAGAAGTCGCGCAACGAGACCCGGCCCGATTCGGAGCGCTCGACTACCAACAGCGACGTGATCAGGAATCCGGAGATCACGAAGAAGACGTCGACGCCAACGTACCCGCCGGTCGTGCCGGGCACTCCGAAGTGGAAGAGCAAAACCGCGATGACCGCGACGGCGCGCAGACCCTCGATGTCGCGCCGATGCATCACGGCATCACGCTAATGGTCACATGCCGGCGCGCATGGCTCCGTAGTTGGCGCCGGCGGCCTTGATCGCGTCGGCGTCGATCTCGAGGATCGCACCCGATGCCACCGCGGCGTCCGTGGCCTCGTTCCACTTGGCGATGAAGTCATCGGCGGTCGGATACAACGCATCGAGTTGGTCCGCGGTGAACGAGGTGGTGGTGCCGAACAATCCGCAGAATCCGCCACCGTCCTGACCGATGCCGGAGAGAACCGCCATCGGAACGTCGACGTAGGGCGTGCGAATACCGCCGAGGGCCACCCCGTTGGCATCGACCTCGTAGCCGGTGATGTCGGCGTTGTTGCGCAACGTGGGCGTGCTGGCCGGTGCGACACCGGTGCGAATCCAGTTGTCGAGCGCGCGAAGAGCGGCGCGCAGAACGTACGTGTGCGGGCCGGCGTTGATGGGCTCGGAACACTCGATGATTCCCATGTACACCGACGTGGGTGCGCCGAACTGGGCCTCGAAGAGTTCGATGTCGGCCTGACCATCACCCTTCTCACCATCGTTGATGCCGAGGCTGTACGCGTCACCATGAGCGGTGCCGGCCACCTCCCAGTTACGGAAGACCTCGCTGTCGGGTTGTTCGGCGCGTCGGTACCCCAGACGATCGCCGACCACGTCGGTCTCGGTGACGAAGTTGAGCACGGGGCGCGTGAGATCCTCGCGAATACGCACGACCGCCGGTGTCGTCACGTCGCTCGGATCGACCGGATCGACGCAGTTCGTCGCGCAGATCAGGTTCGCCGCCCGCGAACCACGGCTGTGGACGAGGTATCCGTTGTACACGTCATGGATCGGTGCCAGGGCGTTGAGATACGACGCCATTCGGAAGCCGGATTGCGATTCACCGGCGGCGATCACGACCTCGGGCTGCAGGCCACCCAGAATGGTGTCGGCCTGCTGCCACACGGTGGCACCGGCCTGACTGAAGATGTCGTAGCTGTAGTTGTCACCGGGATGGTTCAACGAGCCGTAACGCTCGGGGTCGGCCTTCTTCAGGACACGGAACTCACCCATCGGATTTCCTCCGCCCTCGACTCCGACGCGCTGGGTCGAGACACCGACCCACACCGCGCCTTGGCGCATCATGTCGATCCATGACAGCGACCAGGTCGGACCGGTGTCGAGTCCGGCGGTCACGTTCAGCCACTCCACGTACACCGTGCCACCGAAGGTCTCCGATGCCGCGGGGCGCCGCACCACGATGCGGGTCTTGTAGTCCGCGGTGTCCTTGGGCTCGACGGTCCACGCACCGTCCTCGGACAACGGGACCGCCGACGTGTAACTGGTGGCCGTACCGCCGATGAAGTACTCCTCCTCCACGTAATCGAAAGCCGAACCATCGAAAGCCGACGTACCGAACACGATCTGGCCGGCGCCTCCCGTGACCGGACCTTCGACGGTGGTGGCACCGACACCACTGGCCGCCGGTGCGACGGGCGCGAACGGCGGCTCCGTGGGCGGCGTCGTCGAGGCTTCCATGGGCACGGTGTC
>SYCH01000197.1 GCA_005787025.1 Actinomycetota bacterium
ATTCCACCGCGCGCCACGTTGATCACCCGCAGGTCGGGCTTGGCACGATTCAACATGTCGGTGCCGATGATGCCCTTGGTCTCCTTGGTCTTGGGCAAGTGCACCGTGATGAAATCGCTCTGCGCCATCAGGTCCTCGAGCGACATCATCTCGACGCTCATCTGTCGCGCGCGATCGGCCGACACGAACGGGTCGTACGCCACCAAACGCATTCCGAACGCCAGTGCTCGCTGGGCCACCAATTTACCGATGCGTCCGAGACCGACGATGCCCAACGTCTTGTCGGAGAGCTCGACGCCCTCCCACTTGCTGCGCTCCCAACGCCCGGCCTTCAGCGCGGCGTGAGCCTGAGCGACGTTGCGCGCCGACGCCAGCAGCAACGCCATGGTGTGCTCGGCCGCCGACACGATGTTGCTCTGCGGCGCGTTCACCACCATCACACCACGACGGGTCGCCGCCTCCACGTCCACATTGTCGAGACCGATTCCGGCGCGACCGACCACGATCAACTCGTCGGCGGATTCCAACACCTCGGCAGTCACCTGAGTGGCCGAGCGGATGATGAGGGCGTGTGCACCATTCAGCGCCGCGGGCAAGGTCTCCGGGGTCAGGTCCAACCGAACGTCGACGGTGTGACCCGCCGCGCGCAGTCGGTCCAGACCGCCAGCCGCGATTTCTTCGGAGACGAGGATTCGTGCCATACAGGATCATCATGTTGGTCGGTCGTGAGCCTTCCCAACGAATGGGTTTGACATTTCGTTCAAAATCCTCGCCGTCGGATGGTCGATTGTCACGCCTTAGGCTGAGCGCGTGGATCGCGCCCAGCACAAGGCCATCGAGCGCTGGTTCATCGGTCGCGGTGTCCCCCACTTCATCGTCGACTATTCCGCTCGCACCGACATCTGGACGCGCGCCATCCCCCTGTTGATTCTCGCCTACCTCGCCGGTGGCCTCAACGCGCTGAACCTGGCCCAGTGGTCCACCGCGCGCAACTTGGTCGCCGCGGGCGTCACCATCGCCGTCCTCGTTCTCGGGTGGACGGTCACCAACCTCGTGCTGCGCCGCCCGTTCTGGTCGGTGCCCACCGAGGTCGGCCGGCCCGAGTTGGCGGCGTTCGTCATCGGCCCCACCGTTCCGAGCGCCATCTTCGGGCAGTGGGGAGACGCGCTTCAGGCGTTGCTCGAGGGCGTCATCATCCTCGGCGTCATCTACGTTCTGGCCGCTTTCGCGGTGGGTCAGCTGATCCTGTGGGCGATTCGGTCATCGTTCGGTCAGGCCGCCATGCTCGGCCGTCTGCTGGTGCGGGCGTTGCCCCAGTTGCTCCTCTTCACGGTCTTCCTCTTCATCAACGCCGAGGTGTGGCAGGTGGCGGGCACGCTGGCCGGCATTCCCTACATGATCGGCCTCGGCATCTTCTTCGTGCTCGGTGCCGTATTCGTGTTGTCGCGCGTCCCTCGTTTGATCGACGGCTTGGCCACCTTCGAGTCATGGGACGAGGTCGAGTCCTTGGTCGCCGACACGCCCGCGGCCGGCCTACCTGTTTCGCATGATGCGCCCCTCGACAAACCATTGGGGGGCCGCGAGAAGATGGACCTGATCCTGGTGTCCACTTTCAACCAGGCGGTTCAGGTCACCTTCGTCGCCGTCGTCCTGACCGGATTCTTCGTCACCTTCGGATTCGTGGCCATTCCGTTGGCGACACAAGCAGGCTGGATGGGCGTCGACGACGCCAACGTGTTCTTCACCATCACGTTGAGCGGGCGTGACCTGGTGATGACCGAGGCGCTGATACGTGTGGCCGGTTTCCTGGGCGCGTTCATCGGCATGTACTTCACGGTCGTGTTGAGCACCGACGACAAGTACCGCACCGAGTTCGCCGAGGACACCGCGCCCACCATTCACGAGGCCCTCGCGGTTCGCTTGGTGTATCGGTTGGCTCACCCCAAGAGTTCGACGCACCCGGAGAATCCATGAGCGACGTCGTCGTGCGCGAACTGCGCGGTCTCACCGAGATGGACGCCTTGCGCCGCACCGCGGGCATCGTGTGGGGTGGGGCGGCGGCCGACATGGTCAGCTCCGACTTCCTGATGGCGCTCGCTCACGCCGGCGGCTACATCGCCGGGGCCTTCCGGAACGACGAGATGGTCGGGTGCTCGTTCGGAATCCTGGCCGAACACGACGGTGAATGGTGCCTGCACTCGCACATCACCGGGGTCGTCCCCGACCTGCAGAACTCGGGGCTGGGGGCCCGACTGAAGTTCCATCAACGCGACTGGGCCCTCCACAAGGGACTGACGGCCATCACGTGGACCTTCGATCCACTCGTGCGTCGCAACGGCTGGTTCAACCTGCGCCGACTCGGCGCCCGCGCCGTCGAGTACCACGTGGACTTCTACGGCGCCTTGAACGACGACATCAACGGTTCCGGCGAAACCGACCGTCTGTTGGCGTGGTGGGACGTGGACCCTTCACAGTCGAGCAACCGTGAGCCCGCGACGCCCGTGATCGAAATGCCGACTCCCGACGACATCGTCGCGCTTCGGCACACCGATCCGGTGGCCGCCCTCGACTGGCGCCACTCGATGCGGGACCGATTGGCTCCGCTGTTGGACACGCACGACGTGGTGGGGATGAACGACAATGGTGATTACATCCTGACGAGGAAAGAAACGCGATGACGAACCTGCCCCACCTCGAACCGATCCATGTGCGTGGTTTCGAGTTCCGCGTGATCGGACTTCCACTCGTCACCCCGTTCCGCACCTCGTTCGGCACCCAGAACGACCGACGCATCTTGTTGGTGCGGGCGATCACCGACGAGGGCGATGGCTGGGGCGAATGCGTCTCCGGGGACGATCCGCTCTACTCCAGTGAGTACGTCGAGAGTTCGCATCACGTGATGCTCCATCACCTGGTTCCGCGGTTGCTGCGGAACGATGGTGGGCCCATGCACGCCACCGAGGTGGCCCGCCTCCTCGAACCCGTGAAGGACCACCGCATGGCGAAGGCCGCCATCGAGGCCGCGGTGTTGGACGCCCAGTTGCGAGCCAACGACATGCCTCTGTCCACCGCCATCGGTTCGGTCGTCGATCGCGTGCCTTCGGGCGTCTCGGTCGGAATCCACGACGACATCGACGCTCTCGTTCGCACCATCGGTGGCTACCTGGACGAGGGGTACGTTCGCATCAAGTTGAAGATCGAGCCGGGCTCCGACATCGAGCCCGTGCGCGTTCTTCGCGAGACGTTCGGCGACGCGGTTCCTCTCCAAGTCGACGCCAACACCGCGTACACCCGCGACGACGGTCCGCATCTGGCCAAGCTCGACCGCTTCGGATTGCTCCTCATCGAACAGCCCCTGCCCGAGGACGACGTCACCGGGCACGCCATCATCGCCAGGCAGGTGGGTACACCCATCTGCCTCGACGAATCCATCGTGTCGGCGCACGCCGCCGTGGACGCCATCGAACGCGGGGCGTGTTCCATCATCAACATCAAGGCCGGTCGGGTGGGCGGATACCTCGAGGCCGTGAAGGTCCACGACGTGTGCCAGGAACGGGGAATTCCGGTGTGGTGCGGCGGCATGCTCGAGACCGGCATCGGTCGGGCCATGAATCTCGCACTGGCCGCGCTACCCAACTTCACCATCACCGGTGACGTCTCGGCCTCCGAACGTTTCTGGGCCCGCGACATCGTCCACGACCCGATCGTCCTCGACCACGGACACGTCGTGTTACGCACCGGACCCGGCACGGGCGTCGATCTCGACCACCCGTTCATCGAATCGGTGACACTTTCGAGCGAGGTCGTCGGAACGCACTGATCTCCGGCAGGCGGGTGTCGCCTCCGGAGTGACTATTGTCCTCGCCATGGCATTCCCTTTCCTTTCCCAAGAGTGGATGGACGCCGCCAAGGCGATCCGTGCGAAGTACCAGGACCAGGCCCCCAAGATCACCGCGGTGATCCGCATCAATCAGGTCATCACCGACGTTCCCTTCGGCGAGGGCACCGTGAAGAGCTACATGGACACCTCGTCGGGTGACATGGAAGTCGAACTCGGTGAACTGGAGAACCCCGACGCCACCGTCACCACCGATTGGGCGACGGCTCGCGCCATCTTCGCCCTCAACGATCAGGCGGCGGCGATGCAGGCCTTCATGGGCGGCAAGATCAAGGTGGCCGGCGACATGATGAAGATGATGGCTCTGCAGACGCAGATGCCCCAGACCGACATCACCGCCAAGGTCGCCGAGGAGATCAAGGCCATCACCGAGTGACCGACTCTCCGCGCGGAGTCGATGTGACCCGCGACGAGAGAATCATGGCCACCACGGCCACACCCATCGCGACGTAGAACGCCGCGGCGAACGATGTCGCCGTCGCGTCGCCCTCGGATGACGCCTGCTGAACCGTGGTCATCACGACCGAGCCGAAGACCGCGCCCATCTGGGTCATGAGCTGTTGCATGGCTCCGGCCACGCCGAGGTCGCGTTCGTCCACGGCATTGGCGACGAGCGAGGTCATGGCGGGGCTGGCGATACCGATTCCCGCGCCCGACAACCCCAGCGCGACGAGAACCACCAACAAGGGCGATCCGAGGTCGATGGTGGTGAAGAGGAACATCGACATCACCACGCAGAATCCGCCCACGACACCCATCGACCGTTCGCCCACGCGGATGGTGACGAGGCTGGCCAACGGGGCGACCAAGGCGAACGTCAGCGGTCGGGCGATCACGACGAAGGAGATCTTCGAGGTGTCGAACTCCATCACCTCGCGCAGCACCAATGGCGCCAGGAGGAAACCGCCCATGTACGCGAAGTTCGCCAGGGTCTGCGACATCACCGGATACGCCACGTTGCGCGTACGCAACCAATGAAGGGGCAACAGAGGATCGCGCACGCGCTTCTCGATCCGCACGAACTGCACCAACGACACCACGGACGCGCACAACAAGCCGATGGTGAGTGGACTGTCCCATCCCCACTTCGGGCCTTGATTGACGCCGGCCAACAACATGGTCGCACCCAGGCCCAGGGTCACCGAACCGGCCACGTCGAAATGAACGTCCGTCGACCTCTCGGTGTCGGGCAGCAACCACAGCGCGATGACCACGCCGAGAATGCACAGCGGTGCCTGCACGGCGAAGATGATGCGCCAACCGAACGCCTCCACCAGCGGGGCACCGGCGATGACTCCGAGCACCGGCGCTCCGGCATTCACGAAACTCCAGTAACTGAGCGGGCGCACGCGTTGATCGGTGGGGAACAACCGATTGATGTACGCCATCGTCGAGGGTCCGGTGGCCGCGCCCGCCGAGGCCGAGAGGATGCGGAACGCGATCATGCTCGGGGCGTCCCAGGCCACCGACGTCAACGCGGCGAAGATGCCCGCGCCCAACAGACCGCACACGAACACCCGCTTGTGGCCCCACAGATCACCGGCCTTGCCGTAGGCCGGTCCCACCACTCCGAAGGCGAGCATGGGGCCGGTGATGCTCCACGACACCACCGAGATGCTGGAGTCGAGATCATCGGCGATCGTGTCCAGTGACACCGCCAGGATCGTGATGGTGAATCCCACCGTGAACAACGCCGACAGCACCACCACCAACACGGCCCAATGACGATCGATGGGCACCCGACGTCCCAGCCAACGACGAAGCAGGATGGGCCACGGCACCACGCCCAACTCGTCGACCCCGACGGAGTCGACGTTCAGCGTGCGCGGGTTGGAATCGCGGGCGTCGGCGCCCACGGATCAGGACTTGGGCTTCAACGACGACATCGCCGAAGCGAGTGCCGACACCGACCAACGATCGTCCTGATCGATGGTCTCGGCGTTGGTCCACGATTGCACGCGGGTCACCTGACCACCTTGAACGAAGAACGTCTCACCGGTGAACTCGCACGCCTCCGACGACAAGTACGCCACCAACGGGCTGACATTGGCCGGATCCCACTTGTCGAACTGGCCCTCCTTGGGAGCCAACACCTCCTCGAGACCGGGGGTGGCCAACGTGAGGCGCGTGCGCGCCGCGGGGGCAATGGAGTTGCTCTTCACGTTGTAGCGCGCCAACTCCTTGGCGCAGATCTGGCTGAAGGTGGCGATTCCGGACTTGGCCGCGCCGTAGTTACCTTGACCGGGATTCGAGAACAGTCCACTGGTACTGCTGGTATGGACGACGTTGCGGGGCTTGGTGATGCCGGCCTTGGCCTGCTCGCGCCAGTACACGGCGGCGTGACGGGTGGGCGCGAAATGTCCCTTCAAGTGAACCGCGATGACCGCGTCCCACTCGGCTTCGGTCATGTTGACCAACACGCGGTCGCGCAGGATGCCGGCGTTGTTCACCAGGATGTCGAGATCACCGAACGCCTCGATGGCGCTGTCGATCAAGCGCTTGGCGCCGTCCCAGTCGGCGACGTTGTCGCCGTTGACGATCGCTTCGCCGCCCATGGCCTTGATGTCGGCCACGGTCTGCTGGGCCGGGGTGATGTCGGTTCCGGTGCCGTCGTTCGCGCCGCCAAGGTCGTTCACGACGACCTTGGCACCTTCGGCGGCGAACAGCAACGCATGCTCACGTCCCAATCCACGTCCGGCTCCGGTGATGATGGCCACGCGGCCGTTCAATGCTCCCATGATCGATCTCCTTCGACTCGGGTTTCACCTTATTACCGCCCGCTGAGCGGGAGAAAAGTCCGGCTCGAATCAGCCGTAATAGATGATGTCGACGACACTTCCTCGCGGGAGCAACTGACCCGTGGCCACCACTTGGCCCCCGACGGTGGCCGCTATCGGTGCACCGCGCACCCGACCCGTCACGCTGCCCACGGTGAGGCCGGCATTGGTGATGGCGGCCTTCACGGCATCGAGATTGGTGAGCGTGGCCAGATTCGGCATGGCCACCAGATCGGGGCCCTTCGAGATGGCCACCGTCACCGATGCGCCCTTGGGAAGCGACTCACCGGCGGCGGGCAACTGCGAGGAGACTCCGCCGACGGGCACGTCATTCGAGAACTCGTCGTCGGCACGATTGATGATCAGTTGCAGATCGTTCAGCGCGACCGTGGCGGCATCGATGGTCAACGTTCGCAGATCGGGCACCACGCGTGGCGCGGGTCCCTGCGACACCACGATGTCGACCGCGGTGCCCTTGACCACTTCCTGACCCGCCACCAGGTTCGGCTGCAACGCCACGGCCCAACGAATGACCAGACCGGCCACCACGTCCTCGCTGAACTCCGGAGTCTGCGCACCCAAGGCCAGTCCGGCATCGGTCAATGCGGCGGTGGCGGTCGCCACGTCGAGGGCGTTCAGTTCGGGCAACGGAACCGGGGGCGGTCCGGTGGACACCACGAAGGTGATGGTCTTGCCGCTCTGCAACTTCTCGCCGGTCTCGGGATCGGTGCGCACGATGGCGCCCGCGGGCACGTCCTCACTGGCTTCTTCCATCTCGACGATGGTCCAGTCGTATTCGGTGACGAGGTTGGTGGCCTCGCCCACGTCCACACCGGTCAGCGCGGGCACCGCGTACGAATCTTTTTGAATCACGGAGAACAACAAGAACCCGCCGACCACGACCACCAACACCGCCACGGCGGCCACGATCCATCGTGCGATCACCGGTGCATCGTCACGATCGTCGGTGATCGAGTCTGCTTCGTCGTCCCCGTCGGAATCGGAGATCACCATCGTGTCGGTGGTGCCGGGGATCGCCACGGTGTCGACCGGACGAGCGATCTCTCCGGTGCTGTCGAACAACGTGGCCGACACCAACGGCAAGGGTGCGGGACGCGGTAATGAGGGGGCCGCTTGCACCAACGCGCGCCCCATGTCGGCGGCTCCCGAACGTTCCAACGGATCGGAGCGTCCGGCTTTTTCCAGAACCGAGGCCAGACCACCGAGATCGGCCGAAACGGGGAACAGCTTGTCGACACGACCCCCGAGCGTGGTGACCACGGAGTCGGCGAGGAAGGGCACCGAACCGGTGACCGCTTCGGTGAGAACCAGAGCCAGCGCGTACACGTCGGCCTTCTCGTCGAAGGGTTCTCCGAGGGCTTGTTCGGGCGCGCAATAACGCGCGCGCTCGAGCGACACCGAGGTGGTGTCGGCCCAGGCATCCTCGGCGGCCACCGATGCCACGCCCAGATCGGCCACGCGGGCCCGGCGATCGTCACCGAAGACGATGGCCGACGGTCGCAGGTCGAAATGCGCGAGGCCGCGCTTGTGGGCGTAGTCGAGGGCGCGACACACGTCCACCCCGACGGCCAACGCCTGGCTGGGGGTCAGCAACCGCCCGCGATCGATCAAATCCTGCAGGGTGCCCCCACCGAGCAATTCCTGCACCACGTACACGCGACTCGAATCGGCGACCGCGGCACGCCCGAACGCCAACGTGCGCAGCACCTGGGGGTGATTCATCTCCGCCGCGGCGGTGGCCTGCTCGAGAAGGGCCTCGCCTCGCTGGCGACTGACATCGGCCGAGAACACCCGAATGGAGACGTCGGTCCCGGACCGATCGTCACGGGCCACGAAAACCGTGCTGGACCCCGAGCGGCTGATCTCGGTGCGCAGGCGATAGCGGCCGTCGACCAGGGTGTCGATCAACGAATCCGGGTCGTGATTCTCGAAGATGGACATCGCTGGAAAACTAGCGGTGTATTGCGAATGTGTGACGATCGCCCCGGTCACAAGGTGCGAAACACCAGCACATCGGGTCAGAATGTCGAGGTGAGTGACGTCGACGCCCCCCGTGAGTCCGCCAACGCGACCGCCATCGAGTCCGGCCAGGAAACTGCCCAAAAAACTGAGAGTGCCGTCACGCACGTCGAATCCGACACCCGCACGTCTGCTCGGGGTCGCCGTCGTCGTCCCTCCATCGAGATGGTGCTCATCAGTGCCGGACTGGCGATCGGATTGATGATGGTCATCTTGGGACTCATGTCGGCCACCACCGGTCGCGACGCCCTCGGATACCCCGACGAGATCATCGAGGTCTCCCCCGCCCCCAACGATCGCCAGGTGCTGTCCCAGACCGAGATCTCCGTCGACCTCATCGACGGCTACGAAGCCGAGATCATTCTCGACGACATCACCATTCCCACCACACGACTCGAGGACGCGTCGCCCCAGGACGTGAAGCCCGGTCAACAGATCGAACTGCCCAAGACCGCCATCTACGACCAGGGAAATTCGTTGATTCGCTTCGAGCCCACCGAGGGTGCCGCCGTCGAGAGGTACGACGTCGGGGTGCACCGGGTGACCGTGCTCTTCTGGAAGATCGAGGAGGGCCGCACCACCGCGCGCAGCTTCTCGTGGTCGTTCGAGGTGCTCTGACCCTCAGCCGGGAATCTCGCCGGTCTCGAGCAACACCACGAACTGCGCCTCGTCGAGCACGGGGATGCCGAGTTCCTGGGCCTTGGTGAGTTTGCTGACGCCGGGCTCGGCGCCCACCACCAACGCGTCGGTCTTTTTCGACACCGATCCGGGGCTCTTGCCACCGCGGTCCTTGATGGCGCGTTCGGCTCCGTCACGATCGAAGCCGTCCAACGAACCGGTGACCACGATGTTGCGACCCACCAGATTCTGCGGAAGTCGTGACACCTCCACGTTGCCGAACTCGACACCACTGTCGCGCATCTTCTCGATGAAGGCGCGATTGTCGGGCACGGCGAACCATCCGGTGATGGACGCCGCGATGACCTCACCGACTCCCTCGACGCTGGCCAGGTCGGCCTGGGAGGCGTTCATGATGGCGTCGAGATTGCCGAAGGCGATCGCCAAGGCTTCCGAGGCCGACGGTCCGAGATGCTTCACGCCGAGCGCGGTAAGGATCTTGGGAAGCGGGCGCGACTTGGAGCCGTCGATGGCGGTCAACAGTTTCTCGGCGCTGATACTGGCGAATCCTTCCAACGTGAGCAGCTGCTCGACGGTGAGCGAATACAGATCGCCCGGATCGGACACGAAGTCGGCGTCGGACAACTGGAACACGGTCTTCTCGCCCAGACCCTCGATGTCCATGGCACCGCGCGAGGCGAAGTAGATGATGCGTTGGTCGCGTTGACTGGGGCAGCCCGGTTCGATGCAACGAGTGTTGGCCTCGCCCTCGGGACGGGTGAGTTCGCCCTTCATCGGGCAGGGACACACCGACGGGAACGCCCATGGCTCGAGGCCCTCGGGGCGCAACGCCAGCACCGGCCCCACCACCTCGGGGATGACGTCGCCGGCCTTGCGCACCACCACCGTGTCACCGGGTCGCACGTCTTTCAGGCGCACCTGATCCTCGTTGTGCAGCGTGGCCATCTCGACGTTGGAACCGCCGACGAACACCTTCTCGAGAACCGCGAACGGCGTGACGCGCCCGGTGCGACCCACCGAGATCTGGATGTCGCGCAACAACGTGGTGCGTTCCTCGGGCGGGAACTTGAACGCGATGGCCCATCGCGGAGCGCGCGCGGTGAATCCGAGCGTCTCGCGTTGGGCGAGGTCGTCGAGCTTCACCGCGACTCCGTCGATCTCGTACGGCAGTTGGTGTCGGTTCTCCTGCCAACGCGCGCAATACGCGTCGACGGCGTCGACCGAATCCACCACTTGGATGTTGGGGTTCACGGGGAAGCCCAGCGACCGCAGGAACTCGAGCGTTTGGTGATGACTGGTGAACACGGGGCCGCCGACCACTTCACCCAGTTGGTACGCCCAGAACGCCAAACCCCGCGAGGCGGTGACGGCGGAGTCCTTCTGACGCAAACTTCCGGCCCCGGCGTTGCGCGGGTTCACCGGCACCGGTTCGGGCTTGCGCCCCGCCGCGATGCGTTCGACGTTCTCTCGTTCCTTGGCGGCCTTCAATCGTTCGAAGGCGTCGATGGGTAGGTACACCTCGCCGCGCACCTCGAGCACCTCGGGAATCACGACACCCTCGGGAGCCGTCAGGGTCTTGGGTACCACCGCGATGGTGGCCACGTTCGCCGTGACGTCCTCGCCCACCCGACCGTCGCCACGCGTGGCGGCCTGCACCAGCACGCCGTTCTCGTAGCGCAGGCTCATGGCCAAGCCGTCGATCTTCAACTCGCACACGTACGCAGTGGCTTCGCCCTCGGGGAGGCCCTTCACCACCCGCTCGCCCCACGCCACCAACTCGGAATGATCCATGGCGTTGTCGAGGCTGGTCATGGGAACACGATGCTCGACGGGCGAGAACGTCTCGACCGCGGAAGAGCCCACGCGCGCACTGGGGGACGACTCGGTGACCAGTTCGGGGTGATCACGTTCGATGACGCGGAGCTCGCGCTCGAGTTCGTCGTATTCCGCGTCGGAGATCTCGGGGGAATCGTCGAGGAAATAACGCTGACGGTGGTAGTCGATCAGCCGCACCAGTTCGGCGTGTCGCACGACCGCATCGGAGGACTTCTTCGATCCGGTAGCCATGGACCGATTGTAGATCAGGGGTGCGAGAGCGAACCTCAGGCACCGACGGTGAGACGGGTGGCGAGCGCTTGCGTGCGAACGCGCTCTCCGATGTCGCGCACCTGGGCCATGATCGATGCGGCGTGCTCCTCGGTGTGCAACGCCAAGCCGCACGCCGGGGTGACCAACGACTGCTGGCGCAGCTTCATGGCATCGCAACCGTTCTGCACGAGACCGCACCAGACGCCGGCCAACTTCTTCCAGGCCCGCTCGGCGTTGTTCATCATGGGACCGTCGGTGGCCACGACGCCCCACGCCACCGAACCTCCCTTGTCGAGGAAACCCGCCAGCGCCGACGCCGAGTGCACGAGTGACTCGGAGACGGGAACGCTCAACACCGCGGGGCCCGCGGCCAACAAGGGGGCCAGGTCGACGTCGGCGCAACTGTGGAGTCCGACCAGACAATCGCGCTCGACCACGGCCATGGCCCCCGACATCAGGTCGATGGCGGTGTCGGGCGCGATGGGGAACGACTCGTCCATGATCGCGCCGATCATCGGCTCGTCGATGAACACCACCTGTGGTGCGTCCGGAAGCGCCGCGGCCACGTGTTCGTGGATGCTACGAACGTGCGAACGCACCGCGCGGACCGCGACGTCGAACGCCAGATGAACGGGCACCCCGGCGCGCACCAGCGACAGGCCGAGAGTCACCGGTCCGGTGAACTGCCATTTCACCGGCGCGGTGCGACCGGCGGCCACCTCGACGAAGGTACGTAGGCCGACGAAGGCGTCGTGATGAAAGTCGGTGTCGACCGGAGCGAACGGATCGATGCG
>SYCH01000198.1 GCA_005787025.1 Actinomycetota bacterium
CCACGAACCTGGCCGGGCGGACGTTGGCCGATCTCATCACCGGACGGAAATCGGATCTGACCGGACTCCCGTGGGTCGGGCACCGGAGTCGCACGTGGGAGCCCGAACCCGTTCGATGGTTCGCCGTCAACAGCATGGCGAAACTCGCCGGATTGGCCGATCGACGCGAGGAACGGACCGGGCGTCGAGCGCGCCTGATCGAAAGCCTGTTGAACCTGGTGTTGGGCCACTGACAACAGCGTCAGCGACGTTGGGTCGCATCCGGGGTCGATGCGCGATAACGGACGCTGTACACACCGTCACCGGAGAGAATTCCACCGCGAGCGAACAAACGTCCCCCCTCCCAATTCGAGAGCCCGAGCTCCGGCCGTCTCAACGCGTATTGTCCGTCGACCCAACGCGTGAATCCGTCGCCCACGAACGGGGCGTCACATCGATCGACTATCGCCCTCGTCTCGGCTTCGTCACCGGTGAGAGCACTCACGATGAAGCGGGGACTGTGCTCGTTGAACAAGTCGATCGCCTCGTCGACATCGTCGACAACCACGATCGACACCTCGGGTGCATCGTCCCATTCCCATTCGATCGCCGAGTCGGAGACCTCGCCCTCCGTGACGTCGACCGTCTCGGGTACCGACGCCATCTGGGTCCGTGCCGAGTCGCCGAGCAAATGGACTTTGGCCCGGACGTCACGTCGTCGAGCCGCGTCGTCGACCCCTTCGAGAGCTTCCCGCAGGGTTCGGACAACGTCGCCGACGAGCACGATCACGTTCACCGTGTTGCACACCTTCCGATCGAGCGATGCGGACACGCAATCACGAACGCGACCTTCGGGGGCGTCTCCCCGCACGATCATCCATGCCCCACCGGTGCCGTGCAGGCTGACCGGAACGCCGGACTGTCGGGCCACGGCGCCCAATTGTGCGACCGCCGGTCCGCTCCCCCGGGCCACGGCCAAGGCGACCCGGGGGTCGCTGAACAGGGCGTGGCCGCCGGAGCGGTCGGGTTCGTCGATCAACTCCACCGCGCCGGTGGGAAGTCCGGCATCGACCAGTGACGGACGCACGGCCAACTCCATGATCGCTCGCGCCGTGCCCAAAGCGTCACTCCCGATACGCATGACCGTCGAATTGCCCCCGCGAAGAACGCCGGTGGCATCGGCGAAGACGTTGGGGCGACCCTCGAAGACGAATGCGACGACACCCAAGGGTGCGCGCACCACATCGACGTTCCAAGCACCGTGGTCGACGCGCTCGAGACTCGCTCCGACGACGCTGTCCATTCTCCGCCAGAGTTCCAATCCGTCGATCATGCTGGCGCGCATCTTGTCGTCGACCAGCAATCGTCCGACCGCTCGCCCCTTGGCTCGCGCCTCGGCGACATCGGTGGCATTGGCCTGAGCGATCCGACCGAAGATCGCATCATCACGAAGGCGTTCGGCGAACACTCGGTAGAAATCGGACACCATGTCTTGGTCGACGTCCCGCATGACTTCGAAGGCCTTCCGCGCCCGAGCGACCGAACCCTCCACCGAGACGGCCACCGCCGACTTCACGTGAATGAGCGTGCCGTCGGTCTGTAGCACCAGCAAACGGTCGCCGGGACGGAACGCCCGAGCCAGCTCATCGTCGACGCGCACCCAATGGCGTCCACCGAACGGGATCACCATGCCGGGTTCCAGGAACGTCAACACCCCCGTCCGCGTCCCGTTCGAGGACTCGTCGACCGTCGCCATGCGAACAGACTAGACATCGACTCGGCCGTGCCCGCCGATGGATGCGCTCCGCGGGTCTACTGTGTTCGTATGGACGACCGTTTCTACTTTCGGCAATTGCTCTCGGGCCGCGACTTCGCCGTCGAGGATCCCTTGGCTCGTCAGATGGTGAACTTCGTGTACCTGATCGGTGATCGCTCGACCTCCCAGTGTGTGGTGGTGGACCCGGCATACGGGATCGACGGACTGCTGGACCTGATCGAATCCGATGGCATGCAACTGGTGGGGGCTCTGGCGTCGCACTACCACCCCGATCACATCGGTGGATCCATGATGAATTACCGGATCGAGGGGATCGCCCGATTGCTCGAGAGGGTCGACGTGCCGATTCACGTGAATGAACACGAGGCTCCGTGGGTCACCCGCACCACCGGTGTCAGCGAGACGAATCTCGTGACGCACGCTTCACACGACATCGTGAAGGTGGGTGGCGTCGACATCGAATTGCTGCACACGCCGGGCCACACCCCGGGTTCCCAGTGCTTCCACGTCGATGGATGCCTGGTGTCCGGGGACACCCTGTTTCTCGATGGTTGTGGTCGAACCGATCTACCGGGCAGTGATCCCGCGGACATGTTCGAGAGCCTCCGTCGCCTCGACGGCCTTGCGGACTCCACCGTGATCTTTCCGGGCCATCGCTACTCGAACGAGTCCTACGAGGAATTGGAGTCGGTGCGTCGCCACAATTTCGTGCTGAAGCCGATGGACAAAGAGCAGTGGATGACGATTTTCGCGGGATGATCACAGCACGGACGTGAGAATCGCCGCCATGCCGGCCAGTGCCAGCAAGGCCAGAACCAACCGCCGTGCGCCGGTCTCGGGAACCCTCCCGCGAAGAACGAAGCCGATTCTCGAACCGAGCAAAAGAACCGGAATCGCCATCAATGAGTGGATCAAAGCATCGCCGGACACGTCGTCGCTCACCACGAAACCCGTCAACGCGACGACACCCGACACCGTGAAGACCGTGTTGATCGTCGGTCGGAACGCGCTCATGGAGAGACCTCGGGCCTGCAGCGCGAAGACGAGCGGTGGACCGTTCGTGGACAGCGACGAAGCCAGAGCACCGCTCAGAGCTCCGCACACGACGTCGAGACGCCGTGATCCGGTGGCCACTCGGTTGGTGGCCAACAACAGCACCGCCAAGATCACGCTGACACCCAGCAGGGCACGCAGGACGTCGTCGTCGACTCGGGTGAACAACAACCAACCGAGCGGAAGCCCGACCAGTGCCGAGGCCACCATCCGCACGACCACATCCCGCTCAGCGTCGCGTCGACCGTGCCAGGCCTGGAACGAACTCGTGACCAGACCGAGGATCGTGGAAACCACCACCGCCTCCCGCGTCGGGAGGGCCAGGGCCATGAGGGGCACGGAAAGGAGGGCGAAGCCGAATCCGACGGTGACTTGGGTGGTGGAGGCGACGAGGACGGACACGATGAGCACCGCCGTCTCGGCGCCGGTCACCCGACACCTCGCCGTGGGTCCATGGGGCGAGGATAAGCGAGTGGATCATGTCCGATTCAGCTTTGACAAAATGTAAACTTGTCGTGTGTCATCGCAGGTCAACGGGGACGAAGCATGAGGCCGACGGCCCGAGGAGTTCGTGTCGATGCCCCGCGCTTGCGCGCCCGTCTCGATGACCTCGCCGAGATCTCCCCGATCCCCGGAGGCGGCTCGTGTCGTTTGGCCCTCACCGACGAGGACCGGGCCGGTCGCGACGTGGTGAGGTCGTGGATGATCGATCTGGGCCTGCGGGTGCAGATCGACGCCATCGGGAACATCTTCGGAACGTGGGATTGTGCGTCCGGTGCTCCGGTCATGACCGGCAGTCACATCGACACCGTCAGAACCGGCGGTCGGTACGACGGGAACTACGGCGTGATCGCCGGACTCGAGGTGATCGAGACGTTGATGACCGCCGGCTTGACCCCCTCGCGTCCGCTCAGTGTCGCGATCTTCACGAACGAGGAGGGCGCGCGATTCCAACCCGACATGCTGGGTTCGCTCGCGTACGTCGGCGGTGTGAGCCTCGAAGCCGCCCTCGACATCCGCGCCATCGACGGAGCGCGCTTGGGCGACGAGTTGACCCGGATCGGGTACGACGGCACCATGCCGGTTCCCGGTCCGGCACCGCACGCCTTCATCGAATTGCACATCGAACAGGGACCGTTGCTGGAAGCCGAAGGCGTCACCATCGGTGCGGTCGAGGGCGTGCAAGGTATCTCGTGGCAGGAAGTCACCATCACCGGACAGAGCAATCACGCCGGAACGACCCCCATGGGTCTGCGCCACGATCCGGCCTACGTGGCGGCATCGATCGCGGTCTTCCTGCGCGTTCTGGCGACGGAGATGGGTGGCAACCAGGTGTGCACCGTCGGCAAGATCGACCTCGCCCCGAACCTGATCAACGTGGTGCCCGCTACCGCCACCGTCACCCTCGATGTTCGCAACACCGACGAGGAACTGTTGCAGGTCGCCGAACGTCGGGTCTCGGATTTCCTCGATGACATCGCGTCGCGAGAAGGCGTGACGATCGAACGCCGGCGACTGGCTCGCTTCGAACCAGTGGTTTTCGACCCCGAGGTCGTGGACCTGGTGGCGATGATCGCCGGCGCTCACGGACACGACGTGAAGCGGATGCCGTCGGGTGCCGGTCACGACGCCCAGATGCTGGCCCGCGTGTGCCCGAGCGCGATGATCTTCGTTCCTTCGCATCTCGGTATCAGCCACAACGCCGCCGAGCACACCGACGACGACGACCTGATCGCGGGAGCCAACGTGCTCCTCGACGCCATGTGGGAGTTGGCCCTACGAGAACCGAACGAGGAACGCCCATGACCACGTATCGATCCTCCCGTACGATCGTCGTGGGGGCCGCCCAACTCGGGCCCGTTCAACGCACCGATGATCGCGCCTCTGTGGTGAGCCGCATGATCACTTTGTTGCGTGAGGCGTCGAGCCGTGGGTGCGATCTGGTCGTCTTCCCCGAGTTGGCCCTGACCACGTTCTTCCCCCGCTGGTTTCTCGAGGACATCTCCGAAGCCGATCATTGGTACGAAACGTCGATGCCCGGACCGCAAACCCAACCGCTCTTCGACGAGGCAAAGCGTCTCGGAATCGGCTTCTCACTCGGCTACGCCGAACTGACGCCGGTCGATGCGGACGGAACGAGGCACCGCTACAACACCCAGATACTGGTCGACCAAAAAGGCACGATCGTCGCCAAGTATCACAAGGTGCACATTCCGGGGCACGCCGAAAACGAACCGAACCGACCTTTTCAACACGCCGAGCGCTACTACTTCGAACCCGGTCCCGAAGGCTTCGGCGTCTGGCGGGCCTTCGGCGGACTGGTCGGGATGATGACCTGCAACGATCGTCGCTGGCCCGAGTCCTACCGTGAGATGGGTCTCCAGGGCGTGGAGATGATCCTGTGCGGATACAACACCCCGATCCACTACGTTCCCGATCCCAGTCAGGACATCCTTCAAGGGTTCCACAATGCCCTTGTCATGCAGGCCGGCGCGTACCAGAACGGCACGTGGGTCGTCGGCGTGGCCAAAGGTGGCGTGGAGGAAGGCGTCGATTCGCTCGGTCAATCGTGCATCATCGCGCCGAGCGGTCAGATCGTGGCCCAGGCGTTGACTACCGGGGATGAACTGATCGTGGCCTCCTGCGATCTCGACTGGTGCAAACGCTACAAGGACACTCTGTTCGATTTCGAGAAGTACCGGCGACCCGAGGTTTACACCCGCATCACGTCCCAGCTTGGAGCGATCATCGCCCCGGAGAACGGTTGAACCATGAGCACCGAATCGATCCAGCGCGTGTCACTGCGAGTCAACGGCCGCGAGGTCGACGTGCGCAGTGATCATCCGCACCTCCTCGCCGCTCTCCGCGAGGAACTCGACATCACCTCACCCAAGGACGGTTGTTCACCGTCGGGTCAGTGTGGTTGTTGCACCGTCATGATCGACGGCAAACCGGTCGTCAGTTGCCAACAGCCCCTGGAGAAGGTGGCCGGAAAGTCGATCGTGACGCTCGAGGGTGTCGACGACGCCGAGCGTGATCGTTACGCCGAGGCCTTCGCCGCCTGTGGTGGGCTGCAGTGCGGCTTTTGCATCCCGGGCATCATCATGAGGGCCAAGGGTCAGGTCGACAAGAAGGGTGAGCGACTGACCAAGAGCGACATGGCGAGGCATCTCGGTGCCAATCTCTGTCGCTGCACCGGATACGTCAAGGTGCTCGACGCCATCGAAGCCGTCGCCCTGAATCGTCCCCTCGTCGCGACCCAACCCGGGGGCGTCGGCTCGTCGGGCATGAAGTACGAGGCGCGTGATCTGGCGCTCGGAGATCGAGGGTACGTCGACGACATCCGCATCCCCGGGATGCTCCACGCCGCCCTCCATCTGACGGCCCACACACGCGCCGACATCGTTTCCATCGACACCAGCGCGGCTCAATCGTCGCCCGGTGTCGTGGCGGTCCTCACCGCCGCCGACATTCCGGCCGAATTGAAGGTCGGGCTCATCCACAAGGATTGGCCGGTCATGATCCCGGTGGGCGGACGAACCAGCTACGCCGGCGACGTTTTGGCGGTCGTGGTGGCCGACAGTCGTCAGGCCGCCCGAGCCGCCACCGAACTCGTTCGCGTCGAGTACGTCGTGCATCGACCGATCACCGACGCGCGAGCTGCCATCGAATCCTCCGAGATCGCCGTGTGGGGGACCAACGACAACGTGCTCAGCGTCAGCCGTTATGCCCGCGGTGACGTCGACGCCGCCCTCTCCACTTCTACCCACGTGGTGTCCGAGACGTTCGAGACCCAACGAATCGAACACGCCTTCCTGGAGCCCGAGAGCACCGTCGCCGTGCCCGCTGGCACCGGTGGAGCACGATCCCTTCACGTGTATTCGGGGGGTCAAGGCGTGTGGGACGACCGCAACGACATCGCCCGCGTGTTGGGCATCGATAACTCTCGGGTCACGGTCGAGTTGGTCACCAACGGCGGCGCGTTCGGCGGGAAAGAGGACATGAGCAACCAAGCGCACACCGCGTTGGCCGCCTGGCTGCTGGATCGACCGGTGAAATGCACCTTGTCGCGCGAGGAATCCTTCCTGATGCACGCCAAACGACACCCGATCCGCATGGAGTACACCGCCGGCTGTGACGCCGAGGGACACCTCACGGCTCTCCGAGTGCGCGCGGTGGGCGACAGTGGGGCCTACGCCAGCGTCGGCATGAAGGTTCTGGAGCGAATGGCCGGGCACGCCAGTGGCCCGTACCGGGTCGGCAACATCGACGTGGAAGCCATCGCGGCCCGCACGAACAATCCGGTCTGCGGAGCATTCCGTGGATTCGGGGCCAATCAGGCACAGTTCGCGATGGAGGGCGTGCTCGACCGCCTCGCCGACCGCGTGGGCATCGATGGTTGGACCATACGCAAGCGGAACGTCATTCGCCCCGGGCACGTCTGGGGGCCGGGTCAGATCATGGACGACGGCTGCCTCGGAGCCGAAAAATGTCTGGACGTGATCAAGCCCCACTACGACGCGGCGCGGCAAATGGGTCGTGCCGTCGGCCTGGGGCTCGGTCTGAAGAACAGCGGACTCGGTAATGGTTTCAAGGAAGTCAGTGGCGCGGTCATCCACTTCCGCGCCGACGGCGTCATCGAAGTTCGACATGGTTGGACCGAGATGGGGCAGGGCATCAACACGGTCGCGTTGCAGGTCGCCGTCGAGGAACTCGGAATCGATCCCGAGGACGTTCGGGTGATCGTCGACACCACCCGGGAACTCGGGTTCGGACAAACGACCGGTTCACGAGGAACCTTGATGGGCGCCGGCGCGGTGAAGGCCGCCTGCGAGGCCGCTCGGGCCGATGGTTGTCGTGTCGGCATCGACTACCACGGCGAATATCGGGTCGACTGGACTCAGAAACTCGGAGAAGTCGAGAACCCCACCATTCACTCCACGTTCGGCTACGCGGCCCAATTGGTGTCGATCGACCCGGAGAACGGGTCCATCGTGGAGGTGGTGGCGGCACACGACGTCGGTCGCGCCGTGAACCCGACGTTGTGCGAGGGTCAGATCGAGGGCAGTGTGCACATGGGCCTCGGTTACGCCCTGACCGAGGACTTCCCTTCGGACCCGGACACCGGTTTTCCCACGGCCAAGACGCTGCGCTCACTCGGCATCCTGCGGGCCAAGGACGTACCCCCGATCACGGTGATCCTCGTCGAATCGCCCGAGCCGAACGCGCCATACGGAATCAAGGGCGTCGGCGAGATCGGGCTCGTGCCCACCGCCGGAGCGGTCGCCGAAGCACTGCGCCAGTACGACGGTGCATGGCGTCGACGCCTTCCGATGCGTCGCTCGGACGGAGACGACGAGTGACCGTCACGACCTCGGGCCTGGTGTGTGCGCATCACCACCTGTACTCGTCCCTGGCGCGCGGGATGCCCGCTCCGGCGAAACAGCCACGATCCTTTCTGGACATCCTCGAACAGATCTGGTGGCGTCTCGACGTCTCTCTCGATGCCGACACCATTCATTGGTCCGCCATGCTCGGGGCCGTCGAAGCCCTCACGGCCGGGACCACCGGCATCGTCGACCATCACGAGAGTCCATCCTTCATCGACGGATCACTCGACATCATCGCCGAGGCCTGTGCGACGGTCGGAGTGCGGGTCAATTGTTCCTATGGTGTCACCGACCGCCACGGTCCTGAAGGCGGTCAGCGTGGCCTGCGAGAGAACGAGCGCTTCCTGCGTGCCGGTGGCCGCGGGATGGTGGGCGTGCATGCCGCGTTCACGTGCTCCGACGAGCGTCTTCGCTCGGCGTCAGAGTTGGCCACTGAACTCGTTACGGGAGTGCACATCCATGTCGGAGAGGGCCCTGATGATCGCGACGCGGCTCGACGGCTGGAGTATCTCGCCGCTGACGATTGGCTGCTCGTGCATTGCGTGGAGCTCGATCGGCCGTTGAGAGGA
>SYCH01000029.1 GCA_005787025.1 Actinomycetota bacterium
CGTCGCCGAGACGGGTGCCGGCCAGCATGGGGTCGCGTCGGCGACCGCGGCCGCCTTGATGGGTTTGGAATGCAAGGTCTACATGGGGGCCGTCGACGTGCAGCGTCAGGCCCTGAACGTGTTTCGCATGAAGTTGTTGGGCGCCGAAGTCGAGGCGGTCCACTCGGGAAGTCGCACCCTCAAGGACGCGGTGAACGAGGCGATGCGCGACTGGGTGGCGTCGGTCGAGAGTACCCATTACTGCCTCGGTTCGGTGATGGGCCCCCATCCGTATCCGTGGATGGTTCGTGAGTTCCATCGTGTCATCGGCAACGAGGCGTTCGCCCAATGTCAGGAACGAATCGGGGACGTTCCCGACGTCGTGGTCGCGTGCGTCGGTGGCGGATCCAATGCCATCGGGATCTTCTCCGGTTTCGTGGACACCCGAGCGCGCTTGATCGGGGTCGAGCCCGCCGGTGGTGCCGCCGTCGGGCGCGGCCAACCCGGCGTCGTTCACGGTATGCGTAGTTATCTGATGCAGGACGAGTACGGACAGGTGTTGGAGGCGCATTCGGTGTCGGCCGGCCTCGACTATCCCGGTGTCGGACCGGAGCATTCGTATCTCGCCTCGATCGGTCGCGCCGAATACCCGACCGTGACCGATGCCGAGGTGATCGAAGCCTTTCAGTTGATGGCCCGTACCGAGGGCATCATTCCGGCGTTGGAGTGCGCCCATGCGGTCGCGTGGATCTCGCGTGAGGCGCCGAAGATGCAGGGCCAGACGATCCTGATGAATCTGTCCGGACGGGGCGACAAGGACGTCGGACAAATGATGGAGATCCTGGGCTGATGCCAGGTCTCGATCGATTGGAAACCCGTCTGCGGGCATCCCGTGATGCCGGGAGGAAGTTGCTCGTTCCGTATCTCACCGGTGGTTTGCCGGGCTGGACCGACGGCGTGCGTGCCGCGGCGGCCAACGGCGCCGACGTCATCGAGATCGGGTTGCCCTTCTCGGATCCGGTGATGGACGGGCCGGTCATTCAAGAGGCGTCTCAACGGGCGCTCGATGCGGGTGCGACAC
Source organism: Actinomycetota bacterium (assembly GCA_005787025.1). Lineage (GTDB taxonomy): Bacteria > Actinomycetota > Acidimicrobiia > Acidimicrobiales > Ilumatobacteraceae > Casp-actino8. The sequence continues at coordinate 1,061 of SYCH01000029.1, forward strand.
CGGTGACGATTCTCGAGGAGGTGCGTTCGTTGGATGTGGACGTGCCGTTGGTGGTGATGTGTTACTACAACACGATCCACCACCCCGGACATCAGCGTTTCGCCGCGATGTTGGCGTCGGCCGGAATCTGGGGCGCGATCGTTCCCGATCTTCCCCTCGAGGAGTCCGGTCCGTGGTGCGCCGCCGCCGATGTCGAAGGACTGTCGACGATCATGCTCGCCGCGCCCACCGCCCCCGACGACCGACTCCCGCTCGTCTGCGCTCGTGCGCGTGGATTCGTGTACTCCGTGGGACTGTTGGGCGTCACCGGCGAGCGCACCAGCTTGGCGGCCACGGCCACCGCGCTGGCCCGACGCTTGAAAGCCGTCACCGACGTTCCGGTGATCGTCGGTGTGGGCGTGTCCAACGCCGATCAAGCCGTCGAGGCCTGCCGAGTGGCTGATGGTGTCGTGCAGGGCGCGTCGGTGGTTCGACGTTTCATGACCGACGGGGCCGACGGGGTCGGGGAGTATGTGGCCGAGGTGCGCCGAGCCCTCGATCGGGGTGTCTGACCAGCGTGTGACATTCGTCTTCTGTCGAGATTTTTAGTGCTAAATAGCGCATAACGGCGTCTGTTTGGGTGAAGATATAGGCGGCCTGTTCGGGTCGATCACCCCCTAAAGGAGAACACATCATGCGCAAGACCATTGGAATCGCCATCGCGGCGGCCGCTCTGTTGGTGGCTTGTGGAAGCGACGACAACGACGCCGCCACCACCGAGGCCCCCACGAGCGAGGCCCCCATGAGCACCGAAGCATCGGCCGAAGAGCCCGGCGACATCGTCGCCATCGCCTCGGGCAACGAAAACTTCTCGACCTTGGTGGCCGCCGTGTCGGCTGCTGGCCTGGTCGAGACCCTGCAAGGTGAGGGTCCGTTCACGGTCTTCGCTCCCACCAACGACGCTTTCGCGGCTCTGCCCGCCGGCTTGGTGGACAAGTTGCTTTTGCCGGAGAACAAGGATCTTCTCGTGCAGATCCTGACCTACCACGTGGTGTCGGGTGCCGTCATGGCCGCTGACGTCATGGCCGGTGACGTCGCGTCCGTCGAGGGCAGCAACATCGCCGTCACCACCAACGACGGTGGCGTTCAGGTGAACGGCGCCGCGGTGACCACCGCCGACATCGTGGCGAGCAACGGCGTGATCCACGTGATCGACGCCGTGATCCTGCCCCCGGGTGTGGACGTGTCCGCTCTCTGAGCCGACCTCAAGTCAGTCGAGAGGCGGGCCTTCGGGCCCGCCTCTTTACGTTGACGGGTGAGGTCGCGCGATACGTGGAGGCGCCCGGTCGTCGGCGAGAATGAGGGGCGTGGGTTGCGAACTGTGTGAAGAGGCGCGACTGACGGAATGGTTCTACGAGGACGACATCTGTTGGATCGCCGAGTGCGAGGTGTGTTGCGTGCCGATGGTGGTGTGGCGGTCCCACGACCCGAATCCGAGCGACGACGTCAAGGCGTACCTGCACGATCGCCTGGCCGCGGTGGTGGCGGAGTTCTTCGAGTACGAGCACTACGTGGACGACAACATGCGTCAAATACCCGAGCATTACCACGCTCATGCGCGCTCCCGCTCGGGTTGGTTCGGTCGACCGGTTCCTCGTAAGGCCCGGTGAACTTGAAATTCAGCTGATGATCAGCAAGGGCGGCGGATCGGACGACCGTTCATGATCTCTCCTCGGGTGGCACCGCGGGTGCGGCGTACGAGTTCGATCAAACCACCAAGAGTGGGCGACTTCTCTGGGTCGTTCGGACCATTTGCGCCCGAATACCACGCAAAGTGGTTAGATAGTGACTGAGCGTCAAGCGTCGTGGGCGCCTCGTCGGGCTTCTAGGGTGGCACCATGCTCGTGACTGGAGATCGCGCGCCGGCAATCGGTCTGGTGGATCAGGATGGGCGTACGGTGCGCCTGTCGTTGTTCGCGGGTCGGCGAGTGCTCGTGTACTTCTATCCCAAGGCCGACACGCCCGGCTGCACGGAGCAGACGTGTCTTCTCCGCGACCTCAGTCGCAAGATCGGCGACACCGCGATCATCGGAATCAGCCCGGACGGTGTCGTCAAGCAAAAGAAGTTCGCCGACAAGTACAAGGTGAGTTTCCCGTTGTTGTGCGACACCGATCACGTGGTGAGCGAGAAATACGGCGTGTGGCAGCAGAAGAGTCTCTACGGACGCACGTTCATGGGGGTCGTGCGCTCCGCCTTCCTGATCGGTCCCACCGGGCGCATCGAGCAGGCGTGGTACAAGATCAGTCCGAAGGACACCCCGGTCCGTCTCGTGAAGGCGCTCGAGTCGTGAACTTTCCGCGTCCCGAGGATCTGCTCCCGCATCGACCGCCTTTCCTTTTCGTGGACGAGATTCTCGACCTGGTGCCCGGTGTCTCGGCGCGGGGCCGCTGGACATTGACCGGCGACGAATGGTTCTTTCCGGGTCATTTCCCCGGTCGGCCGACGTTGCCGGGTGTCCTGATGTGCGAAGCGATCGCGCAGATGGGGGCCATCGCCGTCATCGCGGGAGGTGCGGCGTCCGGTCGCCTGCCACTGTTCGGCGGATTGGATGCCGCGCGCTTCCGACGTCAGGTCGGCCCGGGCGACGTGTTGACGTTGGAGGTCTCCTTGGGACGCATGTCGGCGCGAGCCGGCAAGGGTTCGGGGCGCGCGCTCATCGGGGACGCGGTGGCGTGCGAGTGCGACTTGATGTTCGTGTTGGTCGATGCCTGAACGCGTGGCGGTGTCAGGCCGGTCCGAAGATGATCGAGCCGTTGTGCCCGCCGAAGCCGAAGTTGTTCGACATGGCCGGAGCCGGCGTCCAGGCGCGCGCGGACCCGATGACGACGTCGATGTTCATGTCGTCGTCGAGTTCGACGGTCCCGGCGGTGGGAGGGATGGATCGGTGTTGCATGGACAACAGCACCGATGCGGCTTCCAGTGCGCCGGCGGCGCCGAGCGCGTGTCCGGTGACGCCCTTGATGCTGGTGACGGCGGGTCGATGATCGCCGAAGACCGCGCGCACCGCGGCGGCCTCCGCTTCGTCGTTGCGAGGCGTCGATGTGCCGTGCGCGTTCACGTACGTGACGTCATTGGGGGACAGTTCGGCGTCGTCGAGGGCCATCTTCATGCAGGCGATGGCGCCGATGCCACCCGGTGACGGGGCCGTGATGTGGTGGGCGTCGGCGTTGCTCGCGGATCCGAGAATCTCACCCAGGATCGTGGCGCCCCGCGCCACCGCGTGATCCCACTCCTCGAGAACGAAGATTCCGGCTCCTTCGCCCATGACGAATCCGTCGCGATCCTTGTCGAAGGGGCGACTGCTGCCCACCGACGACAGTGCGGTCATGTTGCTGAATCCGGCCAGTGATGACGGGGTCGCGGCCGCTTCGCTGCCACCACTGACGATGGCGTCGCATCGCCCCATGGCGATCAATCGGGCGGCGTAACCGAGAGCATGCGTGGCGGCGGCACAGGCGGTGCAGATGGTTTCGTTCGGGCCTTGCAGTTTGTATCTCATCGAGATGGCGGCGCCCGACGCGTTGGCCATCATCATCGGCACGAGGAACGGCGACACCCGCCGTTCGCCCTTCTCCAAGCGGATCTGCACCTGCTCTTCGAGGGTGCCGAGACCACCGATACCGGTGCCGAGGATCACTCCGAAACGAGCCGGATCGACACGGACGTCGCCGGCTTGAGTCAGGGCCTCGGCGGCGGCGGCCAGAGCGAATTGCTCCACCCGATCGGCTCGACGCGCTTCCTTGGGACTGTCGAAGTACGGGCTCGGGTTCCAATCATCGATGGTGACCCATTGGCGGTCCGTCAGGCCGGGGCCGTGAAGGCCGGCCCAGAAGGCGTCCTTGCCGAGGCCGCAGGTCGAGACGACGCCGAGCCCGGTGACGGCGACACGGCGTCCGAGCATCAGCCCAGCTTTCCGACGATGAGGTCGAAGGCTTGAC
>SYCH01000199.1 GCA_005787025.1 Actinomycetota bacterium
CGAAGAAGTAGACGAGGTCGCCGATCTTGGTGAAGTACTGCGGGTTGCCCGAGTTGGAACCCGTATTGATGTCCTTGAGAAGGCTGGTTCCTCCACCGGTGCCATCGCTGGACCAGAGTTCATATCCGTTGGTGCCGTCATCAGCCGAGAAGAGCAACTTGTCGTTGACCACGGTGAGGTTTCCGGGATACGAACCGTTCGCTCCCGCCTTGATGTCCTTCACCAGTGTCGTGCCGACGGTGGTTCCGTCCGTGGCCCACAACTCGGAGCCGGAGATGGAATCACTGGCATTGAAGTAGAGCCTGTTGCCGAACGCCCGGAAGCCGACCGGGCTCCCGCTGCATCCGTAGGAGCCACACGACGTGGGGTCGATGTCCTTCACGAGCATGGTGCCGTTGGCGGTACCGTCGGTGACCCACAATTCCTGTCCCAAGGTGCCGGACAGCGCGGTGAAGTAGACCTTTCCGTCGAATGTCGTCAGGGATTGCGGGTACGAGGAGTCCGATCCCGGGTTGATGTCCTTCACGAGCGTTGTGCCGTTGGCGGTGCCGTCGGTGACCCACAACTCATAGTCGGAACCGGAGCTCCCCGCCGAGAACAGCACTCTCGATCCGAGCGCGGCGAAGCCGTTGGGAGACGAACTGTTGGGATAACCACCGGATGTTCCGGGGTTGATGTCCTTCACGAGTACGGTGCCATCGGTGGTGCCGTCGGTGACCCACAACTCCTGACCGCTGGTCGCATCGTACGCTTGGAAGTACACCTTGTTGCCCGCAAGGGTCAGATACCGAGGATAGGACGAAATTGATCCCGCGTAGATGTCCTTGAGGAGTGCGGTTCCCGCGGCGGTGCCATCGGTGATCCAGAGTTCGTTACCTGCGGACGCGGTGGTGGCCGAGAACAGCATCTTGCCGTTCAGAATCGGTCCGAACGTCGCGTTGCTGGCGCTGGAACCGCCGTTCAGGTCGAGCAGCAGATCGAGACTGCCGTACGACGTCTGAACCGCCTCGGGGCGCAACGTGCCCGTGGCCTGCGCGCCCCCCGCAGTACCGGACATCACCAACGTGCCGGCGAGGATCAAGCCCGCCCCCAGGGTCTTCGCCGTCATGAACGCCGCCTTTGTGTGAAGAGTATTTGTGTCACCAATCCTGCCACAGATGCATCACTCCTCCTGACACTCCGCCACTGCCAGAATCATCGCGTGGCATCATCCGACCTGGACCTCCTTCTCGGGTACCGCGGTGCCCAGTGTTTCGACGGCGATCTCACTGAGGTCGGTCCCGAGATGGTGGTGGTGCCGTTCTGGACCCACGACATGTGCGATGCGGTCATCCGTGCCGCCGAGGCCGCCGGCGGGTTCGAACCGAACCCTGACGACCCGGTGCCCGGACACGAGATCAGCCTGGCCACCATCAGCCCGCGTCTCTACGAAAACGTCATGGTCGATCTCGGGGTGCGCGTCTGGCCCCAGCTCCAGCGGAAGTGGCCCCTCATCGACTACTGCGGACTGCGTGACGCGTTCATCATCAAGTACGACCTCGACGGTCAACGCGAGTTGCGCCTGCACCACGACGTCGCCCAGTTGTCGGCGTCGGTGAAACTGAACGACGGATACGGTGGAGCCGAGTTGGACTTTCCGCAGCAGGGTTTCCGCAACACCGACGTGCCGGTGGGTTCGCTGTTGGTGTGGCCGAGCCTCGTGACGCATCCGCACCAGTCGTTGCCGTTGACGAGTGGGAACAAGTACTCGCTCACGATCTGGTTCGAGATTCCCGAACAGTACGGATGAGCGCGGGTATCCCCGTTTCGCTCCCGATTCGAAACTAATTTTCGTCTCACTGTGCAGGTGAGAGCGAACGCCTTCGATCGACGTTTCGTGATCGCGCTTCTGGCACTGGCGACGCTCGGTCCGGTGACCCTGGCGGGTTGCGGGGGAGTGGTGTCATCCACGGCCGAAGCCGCCGCCGTCACCCCCTCGACGATCGCGCTGTCGCCACCGTCGCCGCCGCCCACCACCGTGCCGGCCCCGGTGATCACCATCCCTCCGGCGGCCATGCCGCCGCCCGAGCCCCTGCGTATCGCCGCCACTCCGCTCGACGTACCCCTCGTGGCGGTGGGTACCCAGGACGGCGAGGAGACCAAGCGCGTCCAGCAACGCCTCCTGGATCTGGGCTTCTGGTTGCAGTCCGTGAACGGCGACTACGGCGTCACCACCTCGCAGGCGGTGATGGCGTTCCAGAAATACATGGGTCTGCCCGCCACCGCCGAGGTGGACGAGGCCACCGCATCCCTGCTCACGGTGGCCGACATGCGCGCGAACGGCACGGCCACGGGGGGCACCCTCATCGAGGTCGACAAGGACCGCCAGCTCTTGTTCATCATCCGAGACGCCATGACCACCTGGACGATCAACGTGTCCACCGGATCGGGCATTCCCTTCAAGGAACGCGACAAGACCGAGTGGGGCAAGTGGATCCAGGGCGACGCTCAGACCCCCGATGGAATCTTCCTCGTGGATCGCGAGCGCGAGAAGGGTTGGCACGGCGGGGACCTCGGCGACATATATCGACCCAAGTTCTTCAACGGTGGCATCGCCCTGCACGGTTCGTACGAGATCCCCAACTATCCGGCTTCACACGGCTGTGTGCGCATGTCGACCGCGGCCATGGACATGATCTGGAAGGACGGCATCGCCCCCATCGGCATGACCGTCTGGGTGCATTCGTCTACCCCTCCGGCGTGACACGCTGACGGGGTGATCCCGACTCTCTCCGCCCTTCGCCCGTGGGCCGACCCCGGCGTGGTGGCCATCGGTCGACTGGCGATGCGTCAGACGATGACGGCCTTTCCCGATGCCGATGAGCTGGTGGACGACCGGTCGCGGTCTCCGTGGCACACGGACCTCGCGGGTGAGTGGGACTTCCGCCTGTTCGCCAGCCCCGACGCCGTCACCGCGGCCGCCGTGGCCGAGAAAGTGCCGAGTGGTTGGGTGCGCGTGAGCGTGCCGGGCAACTGGACGTTGCAGGACGTGGGTGACCTGCCGCACTACACCAACGTGAGGATGCCGTGGCCCTTGCGTCCGCCGGCGGTGCCCGAGCAGAACCCCACTGGCGTGTACCGACGCACCGTCACCGTTCCGAGAGCGTGGAAGGGGCGACGCACCGTGTTGCACGTCGGCGGCGCCGAGAGCGTGCACGCGGTCTTCGTCAACGGTGCGTTCGTCGGGTACGGAACGGACAGTCGACTCCCGAGCGAATACGACGTCACCGATCATCTGCACGCCGGCTCCAACACCATCGCCATCGTGGTGATCCGTTACAGCGCGCAGTCGTACGTCGAGGA
>SYCH01000200.1 GCA_005787025.1 Actinomycetota bacterium
CCTGTTCACGCTGGTGCGGTGGGGGCCGTCCTCCCCCTGGTCCTCACCGCCCGGCGTGGCCGAAAACGGATCTCGCCCGGCTCGCTGGCCTCGCCCGAGCCGGGCGATTCGCTGTCCGAGGCGGTCTCCAGTGGGGCAGGATGATCGAGTGACCATTCGCGAACGAGCTCGCTCCATCAGCCTGCGCCAGCGGGTCACCCTGCTCTTCGCGGCGACCGGTCTCTTGGCCTCCATCACCCTCTCCACGGCCAGCTACCTGACGGCACGCTCGTACATCCTCCAGCGTCGCGACGAGGTCGTCGAACGTCAGGCCTTCAACAATGCCCAGCTCATCCGATCGCAGATTCGCAGTCGTCGTAGCGAGGCCTTCGAACTGATCAGCAACGTGCGCACCGAACAGAGTGGATTCGCCGTGCTGCATCTTCGGCCCGAGAACCTCTTCTTCAGCCAGGAGATTCGCTACACCCAGAATGCTTTTCCAACCGAACTGGTCGACTCGGCACTGGCCGGGATGACCGCTCGGCAACGATTCAACATCGACGGGCAACCATACGTCGGCGTGGGGGTGCACATCGCCGACATCGATGTCCAGTATTTCGAAGCGTTCCCCCTCGATGACGAGCAACGAACCCTGACCGCGATCGGATCCGCGCTCATCGTGGGCGTCATCATCGTGGCCGTGTTGGCGGGCTTGGTCGGTGTGGCGGTCGGTCGTCGAATCATGCGCCCGCTCGAACGCGTCAGCGAGGCCGCTGGCGACATCGCCGAGGGTGGTCTCGACACGCGACTGGATTCCGAGGTGGACCCCGACCTGGCTCGCCTCGTCACCTCGTTCAACGGCATGGCCGACGCCGTGCAGACCCGCATCGAACGCGAGGCGCGATTCGCCAGCGACGTCAGCCACGAGTTGCGTTCGCCCATCACCGCGCTGGCCGCCGCGGTGGAGGTTCTCGACGCTCGACGCGCCGATCTCAACGACCGGACGCAGCAGGCCCTCGACGTCGTCATCAGTCAGGTCAGGCGTTTCGATCAGATGGTCATCGACCTGCTCGAGTTGTCCCGACTCGACGTGGGGGTCACCGATCTACACCGGGAGACAACCGAACTGGCTCCGCTCGTGCGTCGCATCGCCCAGCGCTACGGTGCCGACGGACTGCTAGTCGAGGTCGAATCGGGCTCTGACGGAATGGCATCGATCGACAAGCGCCGTTTCGAGCGAATCTTGGCGAACCTGGTCGACAACGCCCGTATCCACGGTGGGGGGGTCACGCGCGTCGTCATCGGGGACACGCACGACGACGCCCCCGAAGTCGATCGTCCCATGACCTTCGTGGCCGTCGAGGATTCCGGCCCCGGAGTCACCGCCAGTGAGCGAGCCCGGATCTTCGAGCGTTTCGCCCGTGGGTCGGCGGGCCGCAGTCGATCCGGTGGAACCGGACTGGGTCTCGCTCTGGTCGCCGAACACGTCCGTGCCCATGGTGGCCGCACCTGGGTCGAGGACTCCCGCACCGGCGGCGCGCGTTTCGTGGCGACCTTTCCAAGGGGGGATTCATGAGACGGCGCATCTGTTCCATCGTGCTCCTGGCGATGACGGCGGTCTCCTGTTCGATCCCCGACTCGGGCGACGTTCGCACCATCGACCCCGAGGACATCCCCTACGAGTTGAACGCCACGACCACGGCCGCCCCCACGACCACCGTCGCGGTCACGACGACGATCCCGGCGTCGGCGAGCACCACCTCCACCAGTACGACCGTCCCGGTGGAGGTCGTGTCCCTCTTCTACGTCGCCGGAGCCCAGTTGGTCCCGATCAACCGACTCTTGCTGACGCCCGCCGTCGCCCCCCAGGTTCTGGCCGCGTTGGCCGAGGGTCTTCCCGAGGGCGACCCGTCGGCCGGACTTCGGTCGGCGTTACCGACGGATTTCGTGGCCCTCGTCGAGGTGTCGCGGGGAATCGCGACGGTCGATCTCCCGCCCTCATTCGTCACCGAGCTTCCGGGTGCCGAGCAACGCCTCGCCATCGCCCAGATCGTGCTCACCCTCACTCGGCGCGCCGGTATCGGCCAGGTGACCTTCACGGCCCTGTCCCGACCACAAAGCGTTCCCCGCGGGCGCGGTGACCTCGCCGGCCCGGGTGAGGCGGTGGCGTGCGACGACTACGCGAACTTGCTTCCCACCGGTTACTCGTGCTGACTCAGTAACCCAAACGTTCGACCCGATCGGGTCGTTGCTGCCAGTCCTTGTCGACGACGACGTGCAACTCGATGAAGACGCCTTCGGGGAGCTGCTTGCGCACGAGGATGCCGACGTTCTTCAACACCGAGCCACCCTTGCCGATGACCATGCCCTTCTGGCTCTCCCGTTCGACGACGATCTCGCATCGCACGCGGGGCCACTCCCATTCGGTCACGCGGGTGGCGATGGAATACGGCAATTCATCCCGGAACACCGCCAGCAACTGTTCGCGCACCAGTTCGGCGACCCATTCGGCCTCGGGCAGATCGCTCACGACGTCGTCGGGGTAGTACTGCGGTCCCTCGGGAAGTCGCGACGAGATGTAGTCAACCAATTCGGCGATCCCCTCGCCCGTTTTGGCCGACACGGCGAAGTACGCGAGAGCGTCCAACTCGGCCGAGGCCGACAACTGCTGGAGAGTGCGATCACGACCGGCGCGGTCCGTCTTGTTGACGACCACCACCGTCTTGGAAAGATCCAGACGCGACGCGACCCAACGATCGCCGGAGCCGAAGGGCATCGAGCCGTCGAGGACCAGGCACGCGACGTCGACATCGGCGAGCGAGTCGATGGCCGCGGCGTTCACCCGCTCCCCGAGGGCGGTGACCGGCTTGTGCAGTCCGGGCGTGTCCACGAAGACGATCTGGCACTCGGGTCGAGTCAAGACGCCACGCACCTGACGGCGAGTCGTCTGGGGCTTGTTCGAGACGATGGAAACCTTCTGCCCGCAGATGGCGTTGAGCAGGGTGGATTTGCCCACGTTGGGACGACCGACCAACGTGACGAATCCGGAGCGCATCGTCCGGGACGCTATCGGGGGCCACCTGGTCACGTGCCGGCTCTGACACGGTGAACGACGTCGTCTGTGCCAATCTGTCGATATGTCCCGAAGAACGATCGATTTTCGCCGTTGGTTCGACCGCATGGCTCCGCAGACCCTGCAGATCGCCACCATGCTCCTGTACCTCAACGGATTCTTCGCCGTGATCGGCTTCATGGACAAGTCCGACTGGGTCGGATACGCCCGCGTGGACAAAGGCACGATCGGAACGGTTGTCGGCCTGCTGGTGGTCCTGTCCTTCATCGCCAGCGGGCTCTTGATGGCGAACGATCGCCGAGCGGGCTACCGCCTCGGGCTCTTCGCGGCCTTCTCCCCGTTCCTGTTGCGTTTCTGGATTCTCTCGGATTCACGCTTCGACCTTTGGGACCGCATCAGCGGTGGGAACACCATCAGCCTGCTCTTCGACGTGGCCCTGTGCGCGTTGCTCTTGCACCCCATGAGCCGTGAGCACCAGCGCGTCTGGTATCGCTGAGTTCGTAGCCGATCCGCGCATCTGGCAGGATGACTCCATGAGCGCACGAGTCATCAACGGAGTCGAAGGTCTGAAGTCCGCGGTCGGAGAGCACCTGGGCTACAGCGAGTACATGGAGATCACCCAGGAGCGGGTGAACCAGTTCGCCGAAGCCACGGGCGACCACCAGTGGATCCACGTCGACGGGGAGCGCGCCAAGAGCGGTCCTTTCGGCGGACCCATCGCTCACGGTTACCTCACCTTGTCGCTCGGACCGGCGTTGTACCCGACCGTCGTGCGCATCGAGGGCTTTTCCATGGGCGTGAACTACGGCGCGAACAAGGTTCGTTTCCCGTCTCCGGTTCCCGTGGGTGCGCGGTTGCGCCTCGGCGTGAAGTTGGTCCAGGTGGAAGAGATCACCGGTGGCGTCCAGACCACCATGGAGTTCACCTTCGAGTGCGAGGGTGCACCCAAGCCGTCCTGCGTGGCCGAGATCATCTTCCGTTCGTACGTCTGACGTCACCGCGCGGCGAGGTGATCACCGGAAGTTGGGCATCACCTTGGTGGCGAAGAGTTCCAAGGTCTCCAGATTCGGATAGTCGGGGCACCACGGGACCAGACCACGACAGCCGAGGGCCAGATAACGCTCGATCTTCTCGCTCACTTGCTCGGGTGTTCCGACCAGGTTGCCCTCGCGCCACGACGTGACGTCCTCGCCCCACAAACTGCGACTACCAGCGGCCTCGATCTCGGCCTCCGGATCGCGAATGAAGACCTCGGGCGACCACGTCATACGGATGGAGGAAGGATCGCGACCCACTTCCCGACAGTGGTTCCACAGCGTGTTCCGCTTGCGCTCCCACTCCTCGGGATTACCCCCGAAGTTGGAGCAATCGGCGTACATGGCCACCACCCGGAGCGTCAGCTGCTCGCCACCACCGCCGATCCAGATGGGTGGCATGGGCTTCTGTAGCGGCTTGGGGTCGCAGTTCGCCCGGTTCAATTCGTAGTAGCGACCCTTGTAGGTGGTCTCCGATTCGGTCCACATCGAGCGGACGATCTCGACGCTCTCGCGCAACATCCCGATGCGGTCCTTGGGCTTGGGAAAGTCGTAGCCGTAGGCGCGGTACTCGTTCTCGTACCAACCTGCTCCGATTCCCCACTCCAATCGGCCTCCCGACATGACGTCGACGGTCGAGGTCACCTTGGCCAACAAACCCGGGTTTCGATAGCTGTTGCAGCCGACCATCTGACCGAGACGGATGCGCGTCGTTCGCTGACTGATCGCGGCGATGGTCGACCAGCACTCGAAGACGGTTTCGTGCGCGGGACGGGGAACGTTGTGGAAGTGGTCGTACACCCAGATCGAGTCGTAGCCGAGACGCTCGGCCGCTTCGGCCACCTCGACAGTCTTGGCCCACTTGGCCGCCGGGTCCTCGATGGACGCCAGTTCCATCTTCCAACCCTGAGGGACGAACATCCCGAAAACGATGCCCTCGGGAGAGGTTCCACGAAGCGTCTCACGGGTCTCGGCCATGGGCGAACCATAACCAACCGACGGTCCATGACCGGATTCGTGGGGCGATTGGATCACGCCCTAATTTCGAACTCATGAACGAATTCACGGTCGGAGAGGTTCACGAGGCCATCACCACGACACGTCCGAACCAGGAATGTCTGGTCTTTCGCGACCGTCGCCTCACGTGGAACGACGTCAACGAACGCACCCACCGATTGGCGGACTACCTGCGCGGGGCCGGACTCGGCTGTCGCACCGAGCGCGCGAAGCTGCCGACGCACGAGAGTGGCCAGGATCACCTGGCCATCTATCTGCACAACGGGAACGAGTACCTGGAGTGCATGCTGGCATCGTTCAAAAGTCGCGTCGCCCCGTTCAACGTGAACTACCGATACGTGGCCGAGGAGCTGACGTACCTGCTGCGCGACTCGGGCGCCACCGCCATCGCCTTCCACTCGACCTTCGCGCCGATACTGCAGTCCGTTCTCGACGACGTGCCCGATCTGCGGGTTCTGCTGCAGGTTCCCGACGAATCCGAGAACGACCTGCTTCCCGGAGCAGTGTGGTACGAGGACGCCATTGCGGCCGGAGATCCGACGACTGATCTCGATCCCTCACCCGACGATCTCTACATCCTGTACACCGGTGGAACCACCGGCATGCCCAAAGGCGTGATGTGGCGTCAGGGGGACGCGTTGGTGGAGTGCTTCGGAGCCCCCCGAACCGCGGAATCGATCGAGGAGATCGTCGCCGCAGCCACCGGACGACGGGCCCTCATCGCTCCACCCTTCATGCACGGTGCTGGCCACTGGGTGGCCATGGGAACATGGAACACCGGTGGAACGGTGTTCGTGCCCAGCATCCCCGAACGACTGGATCCGCGCGACATTTGGAGCATCGTCGAACGCGAACGAATTGATTTCCTCCTCATCGTGGGCGACGCCTTCGCGCGACCACTCATCGACGAACTGAACACGAACCGGTACGACCTGTCCTCGCTGAACGTCTTGCTCTCCGGCGGCGCCGCGTTGTCGGCGCATCTGAAGGAGGAGCTGCTGGCGATCGCTCCACATCTGATGATCATCGACGGGCTGGGCTCCTCGGAGGCCGGGGGACAGTTGACCCACGTGTCGGCCGCTGGCGGCGCCAGCACGGGTACCTTCCCCCTCGCCCCGAACAACCACGTCCTCTCGGAGGACCTCACGCGGGTTCTCGAGGCCGGCGACCCCGAGGTGGGCTGGCTCGCCAAGAGCGGACGCCTGGCGCTCGGCTATCTCGGCGACCCGGCCAAGACCGCGCGCACCTACCCCGTCATCGACGGTGTTCGATACGTCGTGCCGGGCGACCGCGCGGTACTGATCGAGGGGAACATCGTCGAACTACGGGGCCGTGACTCGGTCACCATCAATTCCGGCGGCGAGAAGATCTTCGCCGAAGAGGTCGAAATGGCGATCAAGCCGCACCCCGACGTCTTCGACTGTGTCGTGACCGGACGACCGAGCGAGCGTTGGGGCAACGAGGTGGTCGCGGTGGTCCAACTACGACCCGGCACCAATCCGAGCGATCAGGACCTTCTCGACGAGGCGTCCAGGCACGTGGCCCGCTACAAGTTGCCCAAGGCCGTCGTGCGCGTGGAGTCCATCGTGCGCTCACCCTCGGGCAAGGCCGACTACCGCTGGGCCAAGGAGATCGCGTCGAAG
>SYCH01000201.1 GCA_005787025.1 Actinomycetota bacterium
CTGGATGAACACGAACGTCTTGGGCACGGTGGCGTATTGCGCGATGGGACTCGAGCGATCGAAGGTGTGACGCACGATGCCGCTGGCGTATTGCGGAGTCCAGGTGGTTCTTTTGTCCGCGCGCACGGGTTCGTAGAAACGGCCGAAATACGTGCCCACGTCGGATGTCTCCACCGGTGCGTTGCGCTTCAGCATGCCCGAATCCTCCAGCACCGTTCGGAAGGCGGGAACGTCGCTCTCGTAGGCCGCCGACTTCACCATGGCGATGAAGGTGGCCATCTCGTCGTCGGTGAAGTGCTTCACCAGTCCGAAGTCGAGGAAGGTGATGCGCCCGTTCTCGTGGAAGATGTAGTTACCCGGATGCGGGTCGCCGTTGAACTTGTGCATTCCGTACAGACTGCGGAACACGAAACGGAAGAGCGCTTCTCCGGCCAGGTCCTTTTGTTCCTGGCTCTGTTGCAGCAATTGGCTCCACGACATGCCGTTCACCAACTCGGTGGTGAGAACCCGACCGGTGCTGAAAGTGGGGAACACCTGGGGGACGTGGATGAAAGGATGACCGCGGTAGTAGTCGGCGAAAAGCATCTGATTGGTCGCCTCGCGGGAGTAATCCAGTTCCTCGCGGATGCGTTCCTTCACCTCGTTCACCAGATCGCTCGGGTCGAGACCGCTGAAGCCCTGCTGCAGCAAGAAACCCAACAGGTCGGCGTTGCGCAGATCCGCGTCGATCGCTTCGTCGACGCCCGGATACTGCACCTTGACCGCGACGGCGCGCTCCTGGCCGGTCGCCGGATCGAGGATGACCGCGCGATGCACCTGGCCGATCGACGCCGCGGCGATCGGAACGGGGTCCCACTCGACGAAGAGTTCGCTCGGTGACTTGCCGAGTTCGCGCTCGATCACCCCGGCGGCCAACTCGCCCGACATCGGTGGCGCACTCGACTGCAATTGCGACAGTGCGGAACGAAGTGGAGCGGGCAGACCCTCGTCCAGGTAGCTGGCCATCTGGCCGAGCTTCATGAGCGCACCCTTCATCTGCCCGAGACGTTCGGACACCTGGGCGGCGGTCTTCAGTTCGGCCTCGTTGTCGATCTCGATGCGACGTTCGGCGTTGGCGAAGGCCTTTCGTGCCGTGGCGCTGGCGTAGGTGAGACCCACGCGACCGCCGAGGCGCACCAGTTCGGTGTTGCGGGCCGCCATGGTTCCGCGTTTGATGGCCGAGGCGACGCGATCCGCAGCGGCGAAGTTGCGTGTCTTGACGGATCGAGCGGCGACCGCGGCGCCGACCCCGAGGGCGACTATGGGGAGCAGGCGACGGATTCTCACGTCAGGAACGTCGCTCGTTCACCGAACGGACACCGTCGATGATGAGATCGGCCATTCGCGGAGCGTGCGCCACGATCGCGTCGTGCTCACCGTCGATTCGCGAGGCGCGCGCGTCGGGGATGGCGGCGAAGAGATCCAGTTGGCGATGCACCGGGATCACCGGATCGCGCAAGGTGACCACGTGCGAGGTGGGCACGTCGATCTGGCCCACCCAGTCCAGAGCCGAGAACGAACCGATGGCGTGTCCGGCTTCCAACACCATGCGCCAGTCGTGCAGTTCGA
Source organism: Actinomycetota bacterium (assembly GCA_005787025.1). Lineage (GTDB taxonomy): Bacteria > Actinomycetota > Acidimicrobiia > Acidimicrobiales > Ilumatobacteraceae > Casp-actino8. The sequence continues at coordinate 1,609 of SYCH01000201.1, forward strand.
TCTGACTGATGGCCCACGGCCCCCACTTGGCCGCCTTGCGACGCAGGTACACCTTCTCGGTGATGCTGGCACGGGTGGCTTCGGGTGTGAGGCGCGCGAGCGCGCTCATTCCGGTGAGACCGAGGAACGCCATGCGCTCGGCGCGACTGTGCGCGAAGCTGCCCGCGGTCGCGCACAGCACCAGACCGTCCACCAACTCGCGATGACGCTTCCACATCAACAACGCCACCGGACCGCCCATGGAATAGCCGACCGGAATGACGTTCTCGATACCGAGTTCGCTCATCAACGCGGCGGCGTCGTCGGCACAATCGGCCAGACGGAACGGCTTGCGCGTGCGAATGCCACGGCCGTGACCACGATGGTCGAGGGCGATCACTCGATGATGGCGACCGAGGCTCTCGTACACGGCGAACCAGTTGAGGTCGGCGGTGGCGGTCCAACCGTGCAACAACAACACGGTGGAAGCACCCGGGTGCGGCGCGGGCATCTCGCGCACGAACGTGGTGCCACGGCCCGGCAGTTCGATCTCGCGACCCGGTGGAAGCGGCGGAATTCCCGGCGTGCCGAGGCCCGTGTCACTCGACGTGGGGGAGACGATGGCGCTCAGGGCAGCTCCACGCTGATGATGACGACCGACAACTGGTGTCCGTTCGGCGTGGTGTACGACACCGTCTCGTTGGTGCGATGGCCATTGAGCGCTTGTCCGAGAGCGGACTCCGGCGTCATGGTGGCGGCGCCCTCGTACTTTTCCTCGTGAGAGCCGAGGTAATAGGTCTCGGGCTCGTCGCCGTCGATGGAGACGGTCAGCAATTTGCCGGGACCCACCAGGTCGCCGTCGTCGGTGTCGACCAACTCGTGATTCTCGAGAATCGACTCGAGATGTCGGATGCGACCTTCCATGTGGCCCTGTTCGTCCTTGGCCGCGTGATAGTCACCGTTCTCGGACAGGTCACCCAGTTCGCGGGCGCGCTCGATCTTGTCGGCCACTTCGATGCGACCCCGCGTGGTGAGGTCGTGGTGTTCCTGCTTCAGTCGCTCGAGAGCGGTCGCGGTGAGGTGATGGACCTTGGCCATGGGGCTCAGGGTAACGGCGCATCGACGACGTTGAGATGGCGGGCGGGGTCCATTTGGCAGTGGATTCGGGCTTTTCGACACGAGGGAAATGGGACTCCGATGTCCGTCCCCGTACGATGTGTCCCCATGTCAGGCTCCTCATCCTCATCGCACCGAATCGCCGTCATCGGTGGCGACGGCATCGGCCCCGAAGTCACCGTCGAGGCGCTCAAGGTCGTGCGCGCCGCCGGCGTTCGGCTGGACACCACCGACTTCGACCTCGGTGGTGCGCGCTACCTGCGCGACGGTGAGATCCTCAGCGACGAGGTGCTGGATCAACTGCGTGGTTTCGACGCCATCCTGCTGGGAGCCGTGGGTACCCCCGATGTCCCGCCCGGTGTCATCGAGCGCGGACTGTTGTTGAAGATGCGGTTCGAACTGGACCTGTACGTGAATCAGCGTCCGTTCGTGGGCACCGCGCCCGGTCAGACCAAGTCGCACGACTTCATCGTCATCCGCGAGAACACCGAGGGCCCGTACGTCGGCGAGGGTGGTGTGTTGCGTCGCGGAACGAAGCACGAAGTGGCCACGCAAGGCAGCGTCAACACGCGCATGGGTGTCGAGCGCTGCGTGAGGTACGCGTTCGAGTTGGCGATGAAGCGCGAGCGCAAGCACGTCACGTTGGTGCACAAGACCAACGTGCTCACGTTCGCCGGCAATCTGTGGGAGCGCACCTTCAACGAGGTGGCCTCCGAGTTCCCGCAGGTGTCCACCGCTTACAACCACGTCGACGCCGCGTGCATCTACTTCGTTCAGGATCCGCATCGCTACGACGTGATCGTCACCGACAACTTGTTCGGCGACATTCTCACCGACCTCGGAGGCGCGGTGTCGGGAGGAATCGGACTCGCCTCGTCGGCGAATCTCAACCCGGCCCGCACCGGACCCAGCATGTTCGAGCCGGTTCACGGCTCGGCACCCGACATCGTCGGAACGGGCAAGGCGAACCCCACGGCGGCCATCTTGTCGGCCGCGTTGATGCTCGATTTCCTCGGTGAATCGACCGCCGCCGATCGTGTTCGCGCGGCCTGCGCCGCCCCCGCATCGGGTTCCACCACGCAGATCGCCGACGCCATCGCGGCCCGACTGGTCTGAAAATGTCGGGTCCGCCCGGCGAGTGCACCAACTAATCTGACGAGACGAATTCGAACGGAGAGCCATGCCCACCTTGATCCCCACCCCGAAGATCTGGATGAACGGCCAGCTGGTCGATTGGGATCAGGCCCAGGTGCACGTGCTCACGCACACGCTTCACTACGGCACCGGTGTCTTCGAGGGCATTCGCGCCTACGAAACGTCGAAGGGCACGGCGGTGTTCCGGCTGACCGAGCACATCGAGCGTCTGTTCCGCAGCGCCCACATCCTGGGCATGGAGATTCCGTACACGGTGGACGAGCTGGTTCAGGCGACCAAGGACACCGTGGCCTCCACGGGTCTGGCGTCGTGCTACGTGCGCCCGCTGGCGTACTACGGATACGGCGAAATGGGGCTCAACACCTTGCCCTGCAAGGTCGACGTGGCCATCGCGTGCTGGCCGTGGGGTGCCTACCTGGGTGACGACGCGCTCACCAAGGGCGTGCGCATGAAGATCTCGTCCTGGACTCGTCACGACCACAACACCATGCCGCCAGCTGCCAAGACCGTGGGTAACTACGTGAACTCCTCGCTGGCCAAGGTGGAGGCGCTCAAGGCCGGGTACGACGAGGCCATCATGTTGGCTCCCAACGGATTGGTCGCCGAGTGCACCGGTGAGAACATCTTCTGCTCGCGCAACGGCGTGGTGCTGACGCC
>SYCH01000202.1 GCA_005787025.1 Actinomycetota bacterium
CTCTTGTCCCGGCTGCATCGGCGGCACGTAGTGCGTCAACATCAGACGCTTCACGCCGGTACGAGCAGCGGTCTGCGCGGCCTGCTCGACGGTGGAGTGGTAGTCGAGGATGTCCTTGAAACGCGCACCGGTGGGCACGACCCCGGCCACGAAGTTCACCAGATCCTCACGGATGACCGTTTGCACGTACACGTCGGCGTTGGCGCACATGGCGTCCACGCCGGCACAGGGCACCGTGTCGCCGGCCAATGCGACCACTTTGCCCTCGTGCTCGAGTCGGTAGCCGATGGTGGGCTTCACCGGTCGGTGATCCGTGGCGTGGGTCGTCACGGAAGCGGCACCGATGGTGAACGTCTCGTCGGGGCCGAGTTCGGTGACGTTCACCTCGAGGGGTCCGTTGGCGCGCAGGTCCTCGTGGTGGTCGTGGCGATATTGCTGGTCCAGTTCCAGCATTCGCATCAACGCGCCGATCATCGCCCTGGTTCCGGCGGGTCCGTAGACGTTCAGCGGTGTGTGAACCAGTTGCATCACCCAACGCGTGGTGATGAGATCGTTCACGTCGGTGATGTGATCGCTGTGAAGATGCGTGATCAGCAAGGTGTCGACCATCGCCGGAAGAACACCGGCGGCCATCAGTCGCATCAGCGCACCGCGTCCGCAGTCGACCAAAATGTTGCGGTCACCGGCTTGCACCAGAGTGCACGGGCCCGCACGATTCGGGTCGGGAATGGGACTACCGGTGCCGAGCAGGGTGATCTTCATTCGGACATCATGCCACAAATGACAGATGCTCTGTCACAAGAAGTGACCGTCAGGATTCGAGGGCCTCGACCAAGGTGTTCCACGCCAAGGTGGCGCACTTGATTCGCACCGGGAACTTCACGACGCCTTGCAACGCCTCGAGGTCGCCCAACTTCACCGCAGGTTGGGTCGCGTCGTCGGCGTCCTCCTCGATGGACATCATCACCTTGAAACGGTGCACCAGAGCGCGCACCTCGTCCAACGACTTGCCCTTGATCGCCTGCGACATCATGGAGGCCGAACTCTGCGAGATGCTGCAACCTTGACCCGACACCTTCACGTCGGACACCACGTCACCGTCCACCTGAACGAACACCGTGATCTCGTCACCGCACAGCGGGTTGTGGCCCTCGGCCTTGTTGGCGGGCGGCGGCAACTCACCGCGGTTACGAGGTGAGCGATAGTGATCGAGGATGATCTCGCGATACAGGTCTTCGAGGCCGGGCATGGTGTTCCTCTCGTGTTTCTAGAGACCGAAGATATCGCTTGCGCCGTCGAGGGCATCAGCGAGCGCATCGGCATCGGACTCGTCGTTGTAGATGTAGAAGCTGGCGCGGGCGGTGGCGTTGGCCCCCAAGAGACGCATCAACGGCTTGGCACAGTGGTGACCGGCCCGCACGCACACGTTCTTCTGGTCCAACACCTGGCTGATGTCGTGGGGATGGATGCCCCGGAAGGCGAAGCTGAGCACGGCGCCGCGGACTTCGGGGTTGCGCGGTCCGTGGATGGTGATGTCGTCGCCGTAACGCTCGGTGAGGGTGTCGAGAGCGTACGAGGTGAGGTGCATCTCGTGTCGACGAACGTTGGCCATGCCGATGTCCGTCAGATAGTCGACCGCGGCGCCCAAACCGATGGCCTCGACGATGGGCGGGGTTCCGGCCTCGAACTTGGACGGCAGTTCCGCGCAGGTGAAACCGTCCAACTTCACGTCGGCGATCATGTTGCCCCCGCCGAGGAAGGGCGGCATGGAGTCGAGCAACTGCTCGCGGCCCCACAGCACACCGATACCCGACGGCCCGACCATCTTGTGACCGCTGAAGGTGACGAAGTCCGCGCCCCACCCCTGCACGTCGGTCACGTTGTGGGGCACGTGTTGGCACGCGTCGACGATGGCCAAGGCACCGACATCGTGAGCGGCCCGACACATCGCGGCCACCGGGGTGATGGTTCCCAGGACGTTGCTCATGGCCGTGAACGAGAGAACCTTGGCACCATCGAGAATTCCCGACAGATTCGAGAGATCCAGTTCGCCGTCGGTGGTGAGGGGGATCCAGCGCAGTTCGATGCCGCGTTCGGCGGCCAACATGTGCCACGGGACGATGTTCGCGTGGTGTTCCATGTGGGTGAGTACCACCACGTCGCCGCGGTGCAGGTTGGCGCGGCCCCAGGAGGTGGCGATCAGATTCGACGCCTCGGTGGCGTTCTTGGTGAACACCACCTCGTGAGCGTGGGGAGCGTTGATGAACTTCTGCACCTTCGAGCGCGCCCCTTCGAAGGCGTCGGTGGCCTCACCGGCCATCCGGTAGGCACTGCGATTGATGGGGGCGTAACCGTGACGCATGAAGTCGGTCATGGCGTCGATGACCACATTGGGCTTCTGCGACGTGTTCGCCGAGTCGAGGTACACCAACCGTTGTCCGTCGATGCGACGTTGGAGAACCGGGAAATCGGCCTTGACGGCGGACCAATCCACGGTGTGGCTCACGGGCGGAACGACTCGTATCCGGAGACTTCCAGCTTCTCGGCGATCTCCATTCCGCCGCTGGCGACGATCCGGCCGTCCACCATCACGTGCACGTGATCGGGAGCGAGTTCGTCGAGAAGACGTTGATAGTGGGTGATGAGCACGACGCCCATCGTGGGTCGATCGGCGCGCACCTCGCGGATGCCCTGGGCCACGATGCGCAGCGCGTCGATGTCGAGTCCAGAGTCGGTC
>SYCH01000203.1 GCA_005787025.1 Actinomycetota bacterium
AACGTGGGCGATCACGTCACCTCCGGTGTGCGCCGGCCCGACCTCGATCAATTCGACCACGCGACCACCGACCTCCACGTCGAGACGTCCATCGAAGGTCCGCGTCGGCAGGCGTTGTTCGATGCCGTCGAAACGGAAGGCCCCGAAGAACGAGCGGAACAACTCGCCCAGTTCGCCGGGAGCCGCGTTCAAAGCCGCCAACATGGAAGGAGGCACCTCGGACATCTCCCGGGCCGCGGACGTCGAGGCGACGATCTCGGCACCTTCGACCAGTTGATTCCCGTAGCAATGGTCGCCGTTGGCGTGAGTGTTCAACAACGTCGAGATCGGAGCCGTTCGCGTGTGCGGAGCGAAAGCGCTCAACATCTCCGCGGTCAGTTCGAGATCGAACAGCGTGTCGACGAGCAGCGAGGCTCCGTCGCCCACGATCAAACCCGCGTTGCTCCAACCCCAACCGCCGTCGGGTTGCAAAAAGGCCAGACATCCGTCACCCAACTCGTGGGCGCCTCGCTCGAAGGCGACCTCAGACATCCGAGTTCGGGCCCTCGGTCGCCTCATCGGCGTCATCGAACTCCTGCACCCGCCCAACGGGACCGCACCAACGGCACGTCACGGACTCGATCTCATCCTCCAGAACCATGACGTCCTCCACCGCCAGGTGTCCCCCGGTGCTGTAGTGGTGGAACGCCGACGTCCGGGTGCGTCGCACGACGTCGAAGCGGGTGAGGTTTCCGCAGGAGGAGCAGCGCAATCGAGGGGCCATGACCCGATCGTAGGTTGCCCCCCTCCGATACTTCCGATGCTTGACGGGGAACATCTGTTCGGGAACACTGGTCGGGTGCCCGAATCGGTCGTTGCCCCTCCCTCGTCTCGCGAGAGACGCGCCGTGCAGCGCACCTTCGACGACATGGGGACGCCGCTGAGCGACGTCACGTTCTGCATCATCGACTTCGAGACCACCGGCGGGTCCACCGACACCGATCGGATCACCGAGATCGGTGCGGTCAAGTACCGCGGTGGCGAGTGTCTGGGAACCTTTCAGACCCTCGTCAACCCCGGGGTCCCGATTCCCCCGTACATCACGATGCTCACCGGCATCACCGAGTCGATGGTATTCCCCGCGCCGCGCATGGAGTCGATACTCGGCACCCTCGTGCACTTCATCGGTGACGCCGTGATCGTCGCCCACAACTCCCGGTTCGACATGGGCTTCCTCAACGCCGCGTTGATTCGGGACGATCGCGACCCACTCGACAACAAGGTCGTGGACACGGTTCCGTTGGCCCGACGACTGGTGGGAAGCGAGGTGCCCGACTGCAAACTTGGCACTCTCGCGTCACGTCTGCGTCTTGCGCACCAACCGAGTCACCGAGCGCTGGACGACGCGTTGGCGACCGCCGACCTGTTGCACCTCCTGCTCGAACGCGCCACCGGATACGGCGTGCTCGGCTTGGACGATCTCATCGGACTCCCGCGGCTCGACACCCATCCGCAAGCGGCCAAGTTGCGACTCACCGAGGACCTTCCCCGCGCTCCGGGTGTGTACATCTTTTCCGATGTGAACGGGCGCATCCTCTACGTCGGCAAGGCCACGAACCTGCGTCAGCGCGTGCGGAGCTATTTCAGCACCGGAGAGAGTCGGCGCAAGGTCGGATCGATGTTGCGCGTCGTGCATCGTGTCGATCACATCGAGACCCCGGATCCGATCACCGCCGAGATCCTCGAGACGCGGCTGATTCGACGCGTGATGCCGCAGTACAACCGTGCGGGGACGACCAGCAACAAGTACTGCTACGTCCGACTCACTCTCGAGGAGGAATGGCCCCGACTCGTGATCGTCAAGAACCCCGGCACCGGGAAGGCGGCGGCCGGCATCCACATCGGGCCCCTGCCCAGCCGCACCGCGGCACGACTGGTGGTGGAAGCGATCGAGTCGGTGGTTCCCCTGCGACGGTGCACGGTTCGCATGGGCCGCGCCTACGCCGCCCCCGCGGATGCACCGGTCTGCTCGGCGGCTCAACTCGGTGTGGCTATGTGTCCCTGTTCGGGTACCGCCGACCCCGAGAAGTACGCCGAGGTCGTCCGATTCATCGCCTCGGCCCTCACCGCCGACTCGTCGCCGCTCTTCGGAATGCTCGACGAGAAGATGCGGGCACTCGCCGTGGCCCAGCGGTACGAAGAGGCCGCCAACGTGCGCGACCGCATGCAGGCGCTGTCGCAAGCGCTCTCCCGCCAACGACGTTGCGAACAACTACGCCACGCCCAACGACTGGTGATCCGGCACAACGGCGTGGTTTTCGAACTCGATCATGGCGTGCTCGTGGCCACCCGACTCGACGACCAGATGTTCACTCCCTTGACCACGAATCCGGGGCCGGTGCTCACGGCCCTCGAATCGTTGCTGGTTCCCGCGACCCCACCGACGGACCAGAGCGGGCCCTTGTCTCGCGAGTTGTACGACGAATTGATGTGCGTCTCCCGATTCCTGGAGGCCCACGCGCGATCCATCGACGTCGTCGAATGCACGGGAAGCCTGATCTCGCCGCGGTGCCCGATTCCGGAACCGGGCGGATCGACCCTGCGTCAGGTCGCCTGACGGGCCCCGCCGACGTCGATCCCCAGTTCCAACATCCGACCGTCGTTCTCCTCCACCATCGACTGCATCCGGCGCAAGAGCTCCGCGGACTCCTCGACGGTGGTCAACGCGGCGACGCTCGGACCCGACCCGGACAACCACGAAACGATGGCGCCGTTGCGCGCGAAAGCATCGCACATCGCCCGGGATCGCGGTGCGGATTCGAATCGCATCTCTTGATGAAGACGATCCTGCACTCCGAGGGCCAACAGTCGACGATCGCCGAGCCGCAGACCCTCCGTGAGCATCAACACTCGACCCATGTTGAACACCGCCTCGCCGCGAGTGACCACGTCGCCCAACGTTCCCCGACTCTTCGACGTGGACGTGCTCGACGCGGGCACCCACACCACGAGTCGCGCGTCGAATCCGACCGGGATGTTCACCACCATCCGATCCGCGACGGCGACGACTCCCCCGAACACACTGGCGGCCACGTTGTCGGGGTGACCCTCGATCGTCGCGGCCCGATCGAAGATCTCGTCACGACGCTCCTCGATGAACCTATTCCCATTGGTCGGCGCGAGGCCTTCGCGGGACATCAGTCCGATGATGGTTCCGGCCACGATCGCCGCTCCGGAGAAGCCGAGGCCCCGGCCCGACGGGATCGAGCTCTCGAACCACACCTCCCCGCGTCCTCCGGCGGCGGAGAACGCCACCCGTGCCGGGTGTTTGTCGGACAATTCGTGTTCGTCTCGTCCGAATCCCATGCGCACGTGCAGGCCCAACGCCATCGCGAGAACGTCGAAACCCGGCCCCAAGTTGGCCGAAGACCCGGGGACGACCACGGCCGTCCCGATGCGATCAGGCACCGCAGTCGGCCAGAGCCGCTCGGGACTCCGAAACGAGACCCTCGAGCACCGACCGCGCCGCGCCCGAGTCGATCGCCGCGATGGCGCGCTCTATACCCTCGCCGAGACTGGTGACCGCGTCGGCCACCACCAGCCCGGCGGCGGCGTTCAGCAACACGATGTTGCGCACCGGACCCTGCTCGCCATCGAGGAGTCGGCGCACCACATCGGCGTTGTGTTGCGGGGTACCTCCCACCAGCTCGTCCATGATCGCCGGAGCCAGTCCGAGAGAAACCGGGTCGACCACGAAGTTGCGCACCGCTCCCCCGCGCAACTCGAGCACGGTCGAGGTTCCGGTGGTGGTCAGTTCGTCGAGTCCCCCACCGTGCACCACCCACGACGACACGGAGCCGTGAAGACGCAACGAGGCCAGCATCCGCTCGGCCACCAGCGGATTCGCCACACCGATGAGCTGACGCTTCACGCGGCCAGGATTCGCCATCGGACCGAGAAGATTGAACACCGTGGGGATACCGATCTCGCGCCGGGCCGGAGCCGCGAATCGAAATGCCGGGTGATAGCGAGCGGCGAGGCAGAACCCCATGCCCACCTTCTCGACGCAACGCTTCACTCCCTCGGGCGAGAGTTCGACCACCACACCGAGGGCCTCCAGAACGTCGGCGGTGCCGCATTGCGACGACGCGGCGCGGGCCCCGTGCTTGCACACCGGCACGCCCGCGCCGGCCACCACGATGGCCGACATCGTGCTGACGTTCACCGAATGGCTGCGATCACCGCCGGTGCCGACGATGTCGATGGCCCGATCCCGAACCGAGTCGTCGAGCGGCACGAGCGTGGCGGCATCGAGGACCGCGTCGAGCAATCCGGACAGCTCCTCGGGGGTCTCACCCTTGGCACGCAAGGCCACGATGAAACCGATCAATTGGGCCGCGGTGGCTTCGCCTTCGAGAATCGTCGTCATGGCCGCTCGCGCGTGGCTGGCCGGCAAATCCTGCCGGTCGAGCAACGAGGACAACAGTGCGGGCCACCCACCGATGGCGTCCAGTGTGAGGGTCTCGTCCATGACGCGGTCAGGCTAGCGAGCCTCGACGGAACGAGCCGAGGCGATTGTCAGGCGGTGCGACGGCGTTGGCGCACGATACGACGGCGTTCGCGTTCGGTGGTGCCACCCCAGACACCCACCTTCTCACGACTGGCCAAGGCATGCTCCAAGCACGCGATGCGCACGTCACAACCGTCGCAGATGTTCTTGGCCACCTCGGCCTCGTCGTCGGTTTCCGGGAAGAACACCTCGGGGTCTAAACCCCGACACGCCCCCAAATCCCGCCAGATCACGTCGTTCACCATGTCCCCACGTACCTTCCCCGTGGCGGACATTAGAACGAGGTCCTTCTTTTGTGAAGAGGCCGGTGAAAAAGAGCCTCTGACCTGCCCCTCAGGGCAGCAAATCGACCAGGAATTCCTCGCGATTCGCGTCGGTCAACATGATCTCTTCGAGATACGCAAGGTGGTCACAGGCGAACAAGGCCTCGCCCGAATCCAGGGCGTTGATGTCCTCCGTCGAGAACTCGAACTGAACGTAGTGAACCGCGGCGGTGATGGTCTCACGAGTGAGTTGGCTGGCATGTTGGGCCTCGGTGATGGAGCGCACCGTGCGACCACCGGGAAGACGGAAAACCAACGAGGATTCGATGCCGACCAGCTTCGGGAGCCATTCACGCATTTGTTCGTCAGAGGTGAGTTCGATGAACAAAGTGGCGCACAACTGTCCCGCCTCGGGGATCAGCGGGTTGTAGATGTCGAGCTCGGTCTGGATCTCCTCATCGGTCGCCAGACGCTCGACGCGAGCCATTTCCTGGATCTGATGGCGGATCGTGTCACGGTTCTCGAACACGACCGACACGAACGGTCCGAGGGCCAGACGACGACGCTGTTTCATCGCGAGGACCTTGGCCTTGAAGGCTTCGCGCTCGCGCTCGTACGCGCGGACATCGGCGATGTCGCCGAGGGTGAGCTTGCGGGGGGTGATGGTGTTCATGTCTTGCTTCCTCCTCTGGTCATTCTTCGGGGATTCCATAGGCGCGGGCCACCACCTGCAGGGGGTGCAGCGAGATCTGCCCCGTCTGCTCGTTGATGGCTCCGTTGGCCAGATGACAATCGCCGACGACGACGTCGCCGCCGGCCTTGATGATCTCGTCGCCCAACTTGCGTCCGATCGGAATGGAGAGTTCGGCGTTCTCGGCCCGCAGACCCCACATTCCGTCGATGCCCGAACATTGCTGCACCAACTTGATCTTGGCGCCGGTCAGTTTCATGAGGTCGCGGCTCTTGAGACCGATGTTCTGAGCCCGCAGGTGACATGGCGTGTGGTACGTGATGGTTTCGGGGATGTCGCCGGCGAACTCGATGTCGAGCGCGGTGCCCTCGGCCTTGTGCAACTTGATGAGGTACTCGCTGGCGTCGTACGTGTGCTCGGCGACCAGTTGCGCGTCGGGGCCACCGACGTAGTCGAGATAATCCTTCTTCAGCACGTAGCCACAGGTGGGCTGCGGAACGACTATGTCATTGCCCTTGCGAACCGTGTTGGCCAGCTCCGCCACGTTCTTCTCGGCGATCTTGGTGAAGCTCTCGATGTCGCCACTGTGCAGGAAGGGCGCGCCGCAACACTGGGTGGTGTCGGCCAGGGTGCACTCGACACCGTTGCGCTCGTACACCTTCACGAGATCCTGTCCGATCCCGGGCGCCTGGTACTCGACGAGGCAGGTCGGGAAGACGGCGACGCGGCCCTGGCGCTTGCCGATGCGCAACTTGGGGCGGCGCTTGAACCAGGTCGTGAAGCGTTGCTTGGCGAACGGAGGCAACACGCGCTCGCCGGACACACCGGTGGTCACCTCGATGGCCTTGCGGACGAACGATCCGGGCTTGGCCCCCATCATCTTGTTCATGACCGGCGCGGTCTTGGTGGCCACCTTGCCGAGAAGATCGGTGCGTCCCATCACGTTGGTCGTGACGCGGTCGCGCAGGGAGACCTGATCGTTCGCGTGACGCATCGCGTCGGCGCGCAACATGAGTCGCGGGAAGTCGAGTTCCCATTCGCTCTGGCCCGGAATGTACGGACAGTTGATGTAACACAATTTGCACTGGAAGCACTCGTCGATGACCTGATCCTGTTGAGCAACCGTCAACTTGCCCGCGTCCTGGTCGTCGTGCTGGTCGATGAAGTCGAACAACGTCGGGAACGACGTGCAGAACTTGAAGCACAAACGGCAGCCGTGACAAAGGTCGTACACGCGCGTCAGCTCGTCGCGCACGTCCTTCTCGTCGAGATACTTCGGATGCTTGGGATCGTAGGTGATCGTCATCGGGGATTCCTTGCTGTCGACGCGAGTGGCCGCCTCACCCGAGGCGACCACCCGTCGTCATCATTGCGGGCTTCGCAGCCCATTCATTCTTCGGACCAGTCGGCCCGGTGGATCAGAGAGCGTCGAGGCCGAAACACTCGGACCTCTCAGCTCCGAAACTCACAGAGCGTCGAGGCCCTGCTGAAAGCGGCCGGCGTGGCTCTTCTCGGCGCGAGCCAGAGTTTCGAACCAGTCGGCAATCTCGGCGAAGCCCTCTTCGCGGGCGGTCTTGGCGAAGCCCGGGTACATCTGGGTGTACTCGTAGGTCTCGCCGGCGATCGACGCCTTGAAGTTGGCCTCGGTGTCGCCGATGGGCTCACCCGACGCGGGGTCGCCGACCTCGGCGAGGTACTCCAGGTGGCCGTGGGCGTGACCGGTCTCGCCTTCGGCGACCGAACGGAACAGCGCGGCGGCGTCGGGGTAACCCTCGACATCGGCCTTCTGGGCGAACCAGAGGTAGCGGCGGTTGGCCTGGCTCTCGCCGGCGAACGCCTCCTTCAGGTTTTCATGTGTCTTGGTGCCGTGGAGGCTCATGACATTCTCTCTTTCGGGTTGGTGGATTTTCTTTGCTTATCCCCGAGCCGAAGCTCGAGAAACCGTTTCGGACGCACACGTGACACACGTCCCGCTGAACAATATGGACGCCTCCTCGATTCGAAAGCCGTCGAGTCCGTCGACCTTCAATCGGTCGGAGCCCGCGACGTACACGTCACGGACCTCTCCGCACGACGAGCAGACCACGTGGTGATGATCGTCGGTGTTTGGATCGAATCGTGTGGCACCGGCACCCACGTCGATCAGCCGCAGTTCACCCATGGATGCCAGGTCGGTGAGGGTCTGGTACACCGTGCGCAACGAGATGCCGGGCATCCGGGCGCTCGCCTCGGCGAACAAGGCCTCGGCCGTGGGGTGCACCGTGTTGCCGTGCATCAAGCCGAACAGCAGCTGCCGTTGCGGGGTGACCTTGAGCCCGTTGGCTCGGAAGGTTTCGGTGAGTTCGGCTGGTGACTTCACGATGCAAAAACTAGACGCACCGATTGTCAATCTGCAAAGAGTGCGAACTAACACGGCGTGATATCCGTCTCAGCACCGCCCCCTCTCCCCGACGGGCCGGTCAGGGGTACTGTCGCGGGCATGGCTCGCCCCGATCAGATCGCGCGCGCGAGCCAAGTCGCCCGTTTGAAGCAGGGAAACTTCGACGTGGTCGTCGTCGGTGGCGGCATCACCGGGGTCGGGGTGGCCCTCGACGCGGCCTCACGGGGGCTACGAACCGCGCTCGTCGAACGCGACGACTTCGCCTCCGGAACCTCGTCCAAGAGCTCCAAGTTGGTGCACGGCGGATTGCGCTATTTGCAACAAGGAGAGGTTCGACTGGTCTACGAGGCGCTGTACGAACGCCAACGGCTTCGTCGGAACGCACCGCACCTCGTGTCGATGTTGCCGTTCATGCTTCCCATCCTCACCAAGGACGGAATCGTGTCGCGCAAGATCGCCCGCGCGCTCGGGTCGGCCCTGTGGATGTACGACCTCACGGGAGGTGCGCGAATCGGACGGGTGCATCGACGCCTACGCAAGAAGAAGGCACTCGCGCACATGCCCACCATGCCCGAGCAACGTCTCGCCTCGGCCTACATCTACTACGACGCCCAAGCCGACGACGCCCGGCTCTGCCTGTCCGTGGCGCTCACCGCCGCCGATCATGGAGCGACGATCGTCAATCGCTGCGCCGTCACGGCGATCACCCGCGACGAATCCGGACGCGCGAACGGTGTGTCCGTGCTGTGCGACGGTGAGCGCTTCGACGTCGGGGCCCGCGTCGTCGTCAACGCCACCGGCGTCTGGACCGACGAGATCCGAACGCTCGAGACCGGCGTGGACCCCGACACCATTCGTCCGGCCAAGGGGGTCCACGTCACCGTTGCGTGGGACAAGGTCCGCAACGACATCGCCGTCGTGATCCCCGTGCCCAAGGACAAACGCAGTCTGTTCGTCGTGCCGTGGGGCCCTCGACCCGATGGAACCTTCACGCACACGTACGTCGGAACCACCGACACCGACTACCGCGGAGCCGTCGACGATCCGCAATGCACCAAGGACGACATCGACTACGTGGTGAGGGCTCTGAACGCCAGCGTCACCACCGGCATCACCGCCCAGGACGTCATCGGAGTGTGGGCCGGATTACGTCCGTTGGTGAAGCAGGTCAACACGACCGACGGCACGGGGCAAGGTGGAAAAGCCGCTCGCACCGCCGACTTGTCGCGTCGACACTTGGTCCACCGCGGTGAGTCGGGCATCATCACCGTCACCGGCGGAAAACTCACGACGTACCGCAAAATGGCCGAGGACACGGTCGATGCCGCGGTCGAACTGCTCTCCGGTGCGAACGTCGGTCGTTGCCGCACGAAGCGATTGAAATTGCGGGGCGCGATGCGTCCCCGTACCGATGGAACCCTCGAGGCCCACCTCGAATCGCGACACGGCACCGACGCTCGAGCGATCCATGACCTGATCGCCAAGCGACCCGATCTCGGCGATCCACTCGTGCCCGGACTCCCCTACGTGCGCGCCGAGGCCCTCCATGCCGTGTCGCACGAATTGGCCACCACCCTCGACGACATCCTCTCGCGACGCACGCGGTGTCTCTTGTTCGATCGCGACGCGACGCTGGCCGCCGCCCGATCGGTGGCCGAACTGGTCGCCCCAGCGGCCGGATGGGACCGAGCGCGAATCGACGCCGAGGTCGCGACCTTCACCGAAATCTGCGCCCACGAATCGACCGCGGCGCTCGTCACCGAGAGCGAGATGTATCCGTGACCACCGAGATCACTCCCCCCATCGAACTGGTCACCGCCGGCGAAGTCGCCGATCACTTCGACCACCGAACCCCACGCGTCGAGCAACATCACCTCGACGCGATCGCGTCGATCTGCGCCACCGCCGTCTCCGCGCGGGACACCGCCGAGGCCAGTCGTGACTGGTGGCCGTTGACCATGCACTGGGCCCTTCGCGGCGAAGTCCCCAAGGCGGCCGCCATCCTGTGCCGACCGACGAACACCGCGGAGGTTTCGCGGCTACTCACGTACTGCAACACCCATTCCATCCCGGTCACCGCGGCCGGCGGGCGAAGCGGGGTGTGCGGTGCTTCCACGCCCGTGCACGGCGGAGTGTTGCTCGACACCACGGCGATGCGGGGTGTCGCAATGGTCGACGACGATTCGCTGACCGTGGAGGTGCTACCCGGCACCTTCGGCCCCGACCTCGAGGCGCATCTGCGCCCCTTGGGGCTGACGGTGGGGCACTTCCCCCAGAGCTTCGACATCGCCACCGTCGGCGGATGGGTCGCGTGTCGTGGTGCCGGGCAATATTCCACGCGCTACGGAAAGATCGAGGACATAGTCATCGGTCTCGAAGTGGTGCTGGCCGACGGCACCGTCGTGCGCACCGGAGGAGCGCCGCGTGCCGCCGCTGGACCGGATCTCAATCAGATCTTCGTCGGGAGCGAGGGAACGTTGGGCGTCGTCACGCGCGTCTGGCTTCGCTGCCGACCCGTGGCCACCAGCGAGCGTCGTGCGGCGTTCGGATTCGACACGTTCGAGGACGGACTCGATGCCTGCCGACGAATTCTCCGTCGCGGAGGAACTCCGGCGGTGTTGCGTCTGTACGACGCACCGGAGAGCAAGCGTGGTCAAGGCGGCGACGGCTCGGTGTGCGTGTTACTGGTCCTGGACGAGGGTGATCGTGCCAGTGTGGACGCGTCCATGAGCATCGTCGACGAAGAATGTTCGTCGACACCGGGGTGCGCGGCCCGCGACGTCGATTTGGTCGAACGGTGGATGCACCATCGCAACGACACCAGCGCGCTGCAGGCGCTCACGAAGAAGGGCTTTGTCGTGGACACCATGGAGATCGCCGCGCCGTGGGGACGACTGAGCTCGATCTTCGACGCCACCCGCGCCGCGATGCTGGCGGTTCCGCACGCGCGCACGGCGACGTGTCACCTGTCGCACAGTTACATCGACGGCGCGTGCCTGTACTTCACGTTCGCGGCGAACCCCCCGGCCGCCGAGGTGGAATCCACGTACACCGCACTTTGGGACGCCGGCACCCGCGCGGTACTGGCCCACGGGGGAAACCTCAGTCACCATCACGGAGTCGGACTCAATCGTGCGCGATTCATGGAAGAAGCGCTCGGGTCGGGCTTCACGGTGTTGCGCGCGTTGAAGAACTCCCTAGATCCGAAAGGCATCTTGAACCCCGGCAAGATGGGACTGCCGTTGCCGGATGGGTGGGAAGGAGTGCAGTGGCCGTGAATGACTCGACGTCGATCAGTCGTTGGGACCGTGCGGCGATTCGTGCCGGTGCATCGGTCGCCCTGGTGTTCGCCGTGCCGTTGTCGGTGGCGGCGCGCATCCTCGCCGGTGACGAAAGGCCCGAAGGTGGCAAGGCCACTCTCGTCGTCTTGTTGTCGCTCGGTGCCGCGATCGGTTTCTTGTTGGGTGCGGGTGTCGCGGCCTGGCACCAGCAGCGCGGAACTCCGCTCTCGCACGGAATCGTGACCGCCGCCGTCACCTACGTCGTTCCCCAAGCCATCCTCGTCGTCGTCAAACTCGCTCGTGGGGGCGAGGTGCGATGGACCGGCGTCATCTTCAACCTCACCGTGATGATCTCCATGGGTGTTCTCGGGGGTCTGCTCGGTTCATCCATGCGCAAGCGCGGTGCTCGACCGTCCGGTCAACGCTGACGTGACAGACTCCTGACATGAGCGGATCCGTACTGGTCATCGATGTCGGGACGAGTGGTCTGCGGTCCGCCGTCGTGCGCCCCGACGGTTCGGTGAACGGACTTCACCATCGGGCCTTCGTTCCGTCGACGCCGTTCGCCGGCCTCGTGGAGTTCGATGCCCTCGAGATGGCGCGGTTGGTTTTGGAGGTCACTCGACTCTCCATCGCCGACGCCGGTCCCGTGGCGTCGGTCGGCATCACCAATCAACGTGCGTCAACCATCGTGTGGCATCGGAGCACCGGGACGCCCATCGGACCGGCTCTCGGTTGGCAGGACCTGCGAACCGTCGGTGAATGCATCATGGCCAAACTCGAACACGGTCTCGGTTTGGCTCCGAACCAATCGGCGACGAAGGTGGCGTGGCTGCTGAAGAATCACGTCGGCGACGATGCGGCGGTGGCGGCCATCGTCGACGATCTCGCCTTCGGTACCGTCGACACCTGGATCGCCTGGACGTTGTCGCGAGGTTCGTTGCACGTCACCGATCACGGAAACGCCGCGGTCACCGGACTCTGCGAGATCACCGCCGACGGCGGACCACGTTGGCATCGACGGGCGTGCGAAGCTCTCGGCATTCCGATGGAGATCCTGCCTTCCATCGTGGCGTCGTCGGGCGTGATCGGTCACGCCACCGCACTAGAAGGTGCTCCTCCGATAGCCGCCTTGGCCGGAGACCAACAGGCGTCGTTGATGGGCCAGTCGTGCGTCCGTCCGAACATGGCCAAGTGCACTTTCGGCACCGGCGGAATGATGAACGTGTTGCTCGGCACCGGGGCACCCGACACTCCGGAGCGTTCCGGGCACGGCACGTTCCCGATCGTGGCGTGGAGTCGTCAGCAAGCGCCGACTCCCGAGGTGTGGTGGGCTTCGGAAGCCATCATGTTGTCCGCCGGCACGAACATCGAATGGTTGCGCGACGATCTGGGCATCATCGCCGACGCCGCCGAGAGCGACACCGTCGCCGCATCGTGCTCCGACACTGACGGGGTGATGTACGTGCCGGCTCTGCTCGGACTTGGCACCCCCTCATGGGATTACGGCGCTCGCGGTGCTTTGTTGGGTCTCACCCGTGGTTCGGGTCGGGCGCACGTCGTGCGCGCGGTTCTCGAGGGAGTGGCCCATCGTGGCGCCGATCTGCTGGAGGCCATCGAAGCCGACCATCCCGCCGTCCGGGTCCCCGAGATCCGCGTCGACGGGGGTATGAGCCGGAACCGCACGTTCGTACAGGCCCTCGCCGATGCCACCGGTCGACCGGTGGCGGTCTCGCCCATCAGCGAGGCCACGACGCTGGGCGCCGGCTATCTGGCCGGACTCGCCACGGGCACCTGGTCCACCCTCGACGAGATCGCCGGATTGTGGCGCCCGCTGTCGATCGTCGAACCCCGATCGGAGGTCGATCGAGTTCGCCAGCGAGCGAAGTGGGCCGACGCTGTGACCCGCGCCTCCGGTTGGATACCCGAGCTGTCGAGCCTCGACTTCTAGAGTGTGGAGTTGTTCGGACACCCCGGCAGAGACAGTCGGGCGTCCGGTTCTGAAAGGACACTCGTGAGCACGACCCCCGTGACCAAGAACAGTGACAAGTTCGCGACCACTCCCCCCCGTCGCCCGACATCGGCCGACATCGAGTTGCTGGCCTTGGCCCAGTCCGCCGAGCTGACCGCCCGCGACTTGTACGAGCAGGCCGTGGCCGCGGGAGCCGGTGGAGACCACGTCGCCAGCTTGGTGGCCGTGGCAGCGCATCACGACGCCTACGCGCAATCGTTGTCGGCGCTATTGGGCACCGACGCCCCGCAGGTACGCAACGACGCCTTGTTCTCCTCGTTGCAGTCCGGGTTCGGCTCGGATACCGAGTCGATGGCTCTGGCCGCCCACGAGCTCGAGAACACCCTGGTGGTCACGCACACCGATCTCCTCGGCCTCCTCGAGGGCACCGAGGGGGCCGCGCTCGTCGCCTCCATCCTCATCGGTGAGTCGCGTCATTGCGCCGCGATGGCCGCCCTGGCCGGAAAGTCGCCCGTGAGCGACATCGATTTGTTCCTGACGACGTCCGACGTCGCGTCCCTCGCCCCGCAGGCCTGATCCGGAGATGACCATGAACGATTTCAACCGTGACGAATTGCGTCGTGCGCTGCGGGGCACCGCAGATCATCGAAATGACACCTTCGGATCCATCGTCGAGGCCACCCGGGGTCTGAACTTCGCTCGCTCGCTCTCGCGTCGCCGCTTCTTCGTCGCCGGCGGAGCCACGGTGTCGTTCGCCGCTTTGGTCGCGGCTTGCGGCGGCTCGGAGTCCACCGGCATCGCTCGCTTGGGCGACGCGCCGACGCCGAACGAACTGGTCGAGGCCGACGTCACCGACATCGCATTGCTGCGCACGGCGACCTCCCTCGAATACAACGCCATCTTCGTGTACGAGGCCGCCGCCAGTGCCGGTGTCCTCACCGGCGACACCGCCGAGATCGCCAAGCGCTTCCTCGACGACCACCGCGCGCACGCCGCGGCGACCGCGTCGCTCACCGAGAGCCTCGGAGGCAAGGCCTACACACAGCCCAACCCGCGCCTGCAGTCGATCTACATCGAGCCGGCCCTCACGTTGATCGTGGGTGACGAGGCCAACGGAGTTCCCGCCACCGACGATCCGGTTGCCGACGTGCTGGCCTTGGCCTACGCACTCGAGACCATCGCCGGCGCCACGTATCAGGCATACGTGCCGTTGCTGGACGACAAGTCGTTGCGCGCCGCCGCCATGGGCATCGGTGACCAAGAAGCCCGCCACGCGGCGTTGCTCGGCGTCGTTCTCAACCCCGATCGCCTCGTCTCATCGATGGGTCTCTCCATCGCCGCCGAGTATCAAGAGGACACCGACACCCCGGCCGCGGCCTACGCGTCGCCGTCGGCCTTCGGAACCCAGGCGCCGGTTCCGGTGACGCTGGGTGCCGCCAACGAGAGTGGCATTCGCACCACCGTGAACCTCGAGACCCCGAGTCTGAACTCGATGGTCTACGAATACCTCGATGCCGAGGGCTGAGCCCGCCCGTACACTTCTCCCCGACGGTGAGTCGGTCGGGTGACCGCGGCGGGGAAACTCGTCGAGGAAAGTCGGGACTCCACGGGGCAGGATGCTGGCGCGAGCCAGGTGGGGGCGACCTCACGGACAGTGCAACAGAGAGAGACCGCCGATGGCCGGGTAACCGGATCAGGTGAGGGTGAAACGGTGCGGTAAGAGCGCACCAGCACGGCGAGTGATCGTCGTGGCTCGGCAAACCCCTTCCGGAGCAAGGTCAAGCAGAGGAGACGGACGGCCCGTCCAGCCCGGGTAACCGGGTCGCTCCTCGGGTAGGCCGCATAGATGGATGGTCACCGGGTCGGGTTCGCCCGGCTCACAGAATCCCGCTTACAGGCCGACTCACCGTCACCCACCAACGAGCAACGGCTCGTCACTCGCCGCGGGCCACCGCCGCGGTGATCACGCGATCGAGTTCTTCCAACTGCATCGCATCCTTCACGCCCAGTAACCGGGCGTAGAAGCGCAAGCCCTTGGGAGAACCGACGACGTGCACCGGGATGCGATCACCAAGATCCGAGCCGAACGCCGTCGGTATGTCGACGGAAACCACACCGGCGTCGAACAGGTCGGACTCGTCGGCGGCCAGTGCCGCGGCATCGAAACCCCCCAAGCCGTAGCTCTCGGCATCGACGAAGAAGGTGAATTCGGCCATTTCTGGAATGTAGGCCGTCGCGGACATTGGTGTCTCGTTGGTGTTCGTTTCGGGCTCGGGTACTAACTTCTCCCCCATGAGCACGAGCCTCCCCCATGTTCCGCTGAGCGACATCGACCTGTCGTCACCCGAGTTCTGGACCGCCGATCGCGCGTGGCGCGAGGGGGCCTTTCGCACCCTGCGCGACGAGAAACCATTCGCCTTCTTCGAGGAGCGCGTCATCGAGGACGCTCCGTTCCCGCCCGGCCCCGGCTACTACGCGGTCACGCGTCACGACGACATCTGGCAGATCAGCCGCAATCCGCAGCTCTTCTGCAGCGGAAAGGGCAGCAACATCGGCGACCTTCCGGTGGAGATGAACGAGTTCTTCGGATCCATGATCAACATGGACGACCCCAAGCACTTCCGTCTTCGCAACATCGTCTCGCGCGGTTTCACACCCAAGGAGGTGTCCCGCATCGAGGACCAAGTGCGAGACCGCGCCGCTCGA
>SYCH01000030.1 GCA_005787025.1 Actinomycetota bacterium
GTCGTGCCCACCGGTGCGCGTTTCAAGGACATCCTCGACTACCACTCCACCGTCGAGCAGGCCGCGCAGACCGCTGCTCGTACCGGCGTGAAGCGTCTGATGTTGACGCACTACGTGCCGCCGATGCAGCCGGGACAAGAGGACGAGTGGCGCGCGTTGGCCGCCGCCCATTTCGCGGGCGAGATCATCCTGGGTCCCGACCTCACCTCCACCGAGATCTGACGGTCGCACCGTCAGAGTTCTGCGGTCCCGAGTTGGTCCCGAGTTTTCTCGGTGTTCAGCCGGGGGAAGTACGGTTTCAACGTGGCTTCCATCCGTCTGGTCGGTGTCTCGAAACACTTCGGAGACGTCAAGGCGGTCGACAATGTCTCTCTCGACATCGCCGATCGCGAATTCATGATCCTTCTCGGTCCGTCGGGGTGCGGTAAGTCGACCCTGCTGCGAACCATCGCCGGTCTCGAGGACCCCACCGCCGGCGAGGTGTTCATCGGCGACCGCATGGTGAACGACGTGTTGCCCAAGGATCGTGACGTGGCCATGGTGTTCCAGAGCTACGCCTTGTACCCGCACAAGTCGGTGCGGGCCAACATCGAGTTCCCGTTGAAGGTGCGCGGCATGGACAAGACCGAGCGCGCCGAAGCCGCCGACTTGGCCGCCGAGGTCTTGGGTCTCACCCCGTACTTGGACCGCAAGCCCGGTGCGCTGTCGGGAGGTCAGCGCCAACGTGTGGCTCTGGCCCGCGCCATCGTTCGTCGTCCCGCGGTGTTCTGCATGGACGAGCCGCTGTCCAACCTCGACGCGAAACTACGCGCCGAAACGCGCGCCGAGATCGTGGCTCTGCATCATCGTCTCGAGGCCACCTTCGTCTACGTCACCCACGACCAAGTGGAAGCCCTGACCATGGGCACGCGCATCGCCGTGATGCGCGACGGCATCATCGAACAAGTGGGCAGTCCTCAAGAGGTCTACGACAAACCGGCATCGGTGTTCGTCGCCCAGTTCATCGGCACTCCTCCGATGAACATCTTCCCCGCTGGCACTCTCGAGCCCGGCGCACACCTCGTTGGTGGACGTCCGGAGGACACCACCATCGCACGCGATCAGGGTGTCGCCGCCACCGTGGTGCTGGTCGAGCATCTCGGTCACGAGGCACAAGTGGTGTGCGCCGTCGACGATCAGACGCGTGCCATCGTGCGTATGAACCCGTCCGACGACCTTCCTCGCAATGGTGAAACGGTGCGACTGAACGTCGCCGCGGAAGCGCGCCATCGCTTCGATTCATCCAGCGGGTCGAGGATCGACTGATGAGCGGTGCCACCAAGCGCCGCTGGCGTGACGTGCCCCTGGCCGTCGCGATGCTGGGCCCGTCGTTGGTGGTGCTGATCGCCTTCGTTCTGTACCCGCTCGGACGCGCCGTCTGGCTGGGCCAACAGCGCTGCAACGTTCAGGCCACCAAGTGTCGGTCGGTCGGCTGGGGTCAGTACAGCGACGTCTTGATGAGCAACGAGTTCCAATCCGCGGTGTGGGTGACGGTGAAGTTCGCCATCATCACGGTTCCCGTCGGTCTGGCCTTGGGTGTGGGTCTGGCCGTGCTGGCCGACAAGCACATGCGCCACATCGGTTTCTTCCGCACCGTCTTCAGCAGCACGGTGGCCACCTCGGTGGCCGTGGCGTCGTTGATGTGGTTGTTCCTCCTGCAGCCGTCGGTGGGCGTGCTCGCCAACATCGGTTGGCTCAACGACATCTTCCCGGTCATCAAGGAGCCCGGATTGTTGAACGACAAGGGCACGGCTCTGTCGTCGGTGGCCATCTCGTCGATCTGGGCGAACCTCGGGTTCACCTTCATCATCATCACCGCGGGACTTCAGAGCATTCCCCGCGAACTGCAGGAGAGCGCCTTCGTCGATGGTGCCGGTGGTTGGCGCCGCTTCACCAACGTCACGTTGCCGCTGCTCGGCCCGACCCTGTTGTTCACCACGGTGGTGCTCACCTCGCGGGCTTTCCAGGCCTACGGCGAGATCGACCTGCTCACCAACGGCGGGCCGGTCCCCCAGCAGTCCACCACCACCGTCACGTACCTGATCTACGGCAGCAGTTCGATCATCAAGAGCAACGAGGGCTTGAAAGCCGCGGTCGCGGTTCTGTTGTTCGTGATCCTCCTCGGACTCTCGGCGTTGCAGTTCCGCGGTCTCGGCAAGCGGGTGCACTATGGCTCTTGATTCCGCACCCAAGGGCTGGCGGTCGGGGGTGCGCTACGCGCTGCTGATCGTGATGGCGGTCATCATCTTGTTCCCGATCTACACGACCATCATCGCGTCGTTGAAGCCGGGTAATCGCGTGCTGCGCAATCCGTTGGTGCCGGATTCGTTCACGCTCGACGTCCTCGGCAACGCGTGGACACAGGGCCGTCTGGGCCGCTACTTGTGGAACTCGGCGGTGGTGGCCGTTCTCGTGACCGCGTTCCAACTGATCACGTCCGTCGCCTCCGCGTACGCGTTCTCTTTCCTGCGCTTCCCGCTGAAGCGTTTCTTCTTCGCCATCTTCATGGCCACCCTGCTCGTTCCCTTCGAGGTAACCCTGCTGATCAACCGGCGAACGGTCGACTCGCTCGGTTGGCTGAACACCTATAAAGGACTGGCGGTGCCCTTCCTGGCCACGGCCTTCGGCACGTTCCTTCTGCGCCAGGTCTTCATGCAGATTCCCAAGGACCTGAACGAGGCGGCCTCCATGGACGGGTTGGGGCATTGGGGTTTCATGCGCGAGGTGGCGGTGCCCTTGGTCAGGCCGACTCTCGGTGCGCTCGGGCTCTTCTCGTTCCTCGCCAGCTGGAATCAATACCTGTGGCCCACGATGATCACCACCGAGGACGACATGAACACCATCCAGTCCGGACTTCGGCTCTTGCGGTCGTCGGACCTGGACAAGCCGAACCTGATCATGGCGGGCACGATCATCGCCGCCGTCCCCATACTTGTGGTCCTCGTGGTTTTCCAACGACAATTGGTGCGCGGTCTCACCGCCGGAGCAGTGAAAGGTTGACATGAACATGCGAACGATGAAGACGAGGAAGA